>JAJZFF010000050.1 GCA_021805485.1 Pseudomonadota bacterium | reverse complement strand
CGCCGCTTCGGCGCGAAAATGCCAGGCGTGTCGACCAGCACGATCTGGTCGTCGCCGCGCATCACGATGCCCGAAATGCGGAATCGCGTGGTCTGCGCCTTGGGTGTCACGATCGACACCTTGGCGCCGACGGCCTGGTTCAGCAGGGTGGACTTGCCGGCATTCGGCCGTCCGAGAAGGGCGACATAACCGCAGCGGGTTTTCATTGCAGCTGCTCCAGCAGGTCGCGCGCGGCGTTCTGCTCCGCCTCGCGCTTGGTTCCGGCAAGCCCCTCGGCCGAGCGGCCGGCGACCGTCACGCGGATGCGAAAGCGCGGCGCGTGCGAGGGGCCGGTCCGCTCCACCAGCTCATAGGAGGGCAGAACCGGCCCGCGCGCGAGCGCATATTCCTGCAGCGCGGTCTTGGGGTCCTTGGGCGGGGCGCTCGGCTGGCCGTCGATCCGGGGTGCGAAGATGCGGCGGATGAACAGGCGCGCCGGCTCCAGCCCGCCATCGAGATAGAGCGCGCCGATCAGCGCTTCCAGCGCATCGGCCAGCACGGTCGCGCGGTTGCGCACCCCGCGCCGGCTTTCCCCCGGCGAGACCGAGAGCAGCCCGGCGACGCCCCCGTTCTCGGCGATCTCCGCCAGCGACTGGCGGGAAACGAGATGCGCCAGTCGCGGCCCCAGCCCGCCCTCGCGCTCATGCGGGAAGCGCTCGATCAGCCATTCCGCGATCAGCAGGCCCAGCACACGGTCGCCGATGAATTCGAGCCGTTCGTTCGACCCCATACCGCCCTGGCCGACCGCGGAGCGATGGGTCAGGGCCTGGGCGAGCAGGTCAGGCCGCGCGAAGCGATGCCCGAGCAGCGCTTCCGCCGCCTCGCTCAATGGATGACCGTGAACAGCCGGTCCCAGCGGATGTCGACCGGCCAGTACCAAAATTCCCACCAGGGATGGTCGAGCCGGATGGAGAACCAGACGATCCGCGCCCGGCCGACGAAATTCGCCAGCGGCACGTAGCCCACGGCATCAAGATAGCGCGAGTCTTCCGAGAAATCGCGGTTGTCGCCCATCATGAACAGGTGGTCGGGCGGCACGTGATAGACCGGCGTGTTGTTGGCGAAGCCCTGGTTGGTTGCCTTGGCGATCAGATGGGTCACGCCATCCGGCAGGTGCTCGCGATAGAGCCGCACCTTGATCGGCACGCCCTCGCCCGAGTCGAGCGGCGTCTCGACATAGGTGCCGGCCGGGGTGCGTGGCGCCTCGCGCCCGTTGATGTAGAGCTGGCCGTCGGTCACCTGGACCGTGTCGCCAGGTTCGCCGATCACCCGCTTGATATAGTCGATCGACGGATCGCGCGGCAGCGCGAACACCGCGATCTGCCCCTGTTTCGGCAGCGAGCCGAAGATCCGCCCCTTGAAATCCGGCTCGCCGAACGGGAACGACCAGCGTGAATAGCCGTAGTTCCACTTGGTCACGAGCACGAAATCGCCAGGCAGCAGCGTCGGCGTCAGGCTGCCCGAGGGGATGAAGAAGGGTTCGAACAGGAATGAGCGGATGAAGACGGCGATCACCACGACATAGACGAGCGTGACTACCCATTCCTTGATCGAGCCTGCTACCGAGTCCTTCGTCTGCGCCATGTCCGCCCGTTCTTGTGTTGTCCGTCCGCTTCAAACCGTGCGGGGGGCACGAAGTCAAGGAAGTGCGGCGAAACACCACCGTGAACGCGATGCACGGCCTC
Source organism: Pseudomonadota bacterium (assembly GCA_021805485.1). The sequence continues at coordinate 4,990 of JAJZFF010000050.1, read as the reverse complement.
GCGATTTGCCACGGCACGGGGGCGATTGTATGCCTCTCGCCATGCCAACAGTCCGGACTTCCGCCGCCATGAAGCGCCGCCTTTCACTCCTCACCCTCGCCCTGTTCACCGCCACGTCCTATGCCGCCGCGCGCACGCCCGCGCCGGGCAAGGGCGCGGCTCACGCAACCGCTGCCGCGGCTACCGCGCCGCAGGACGCGGGCCCTGCGCCAGTGGCGCCGCTCGCCATTCCCGGCGTGCCGATGCCGCCCACCCTGCCGCAGCAGGCCGCCTATGTGCTGATGGACGCCGATACAGGTGCGGTGATCGCCGCCAAGGCACCCGACCAGCCCTGGCCGCCCGCCAGCCTGACCAAGCTGATGACCGCCTATCTCGCCTACCAGGCGGTGGCCCACGGCTCGCTTAAGATGGACCAGACCGTGCCGGTCAGCGTCTCGGCCTGGCACACGGGCGGCTCGCGCATGTTCATCTCGCCAGGAATGACGGTCACGGTGGACCAGTTGCTGCATGGACTGATCATCGACTCGGGCAACGACGCGGCCGTGGCGCTCGCCCAGGCGGTGGCCGGCAGCCGGAGCGGTTTCGTCGGGCTGATGAACCATGAAGCCAAGGCGCTTGGCCTGAAGTCGACCCACTACACGAACGTGGACGGCCTGCCGAACCCGGACCTGCGCACCACGGCGATGGACGTTGCAAAACTGTCGCGCGACATCGTCCGTACCTATCCGCAGTTCCTGAAGATTTCGGTCAAGAAGCACTTCACCTTCGACAAGATCCGCCAGCGAAGCTGGAACCCGGTGCTGTTTCATGACCCGACGGTGGACGGGCTCAAGACCGGCCGCACCAAGGAAGCCGGGCACTGCATCGACGCCACTGCCCTGCGCAACGGCCGCCGCCTCATCGCCGTGGTTCTCGGCGGACCGAGCTGGACCGTCAGCACCCACGATATCGAGGCCCTTCTGGATTACGGCTACCAGTTCTACGCCAATTCCAAGGTCGCGGTTGCCGGCCAGCCGGCGGGCACGCTGAAGGCGCCGCTCTACCGCACGACCACGGTGGCGGTCGGCCCGGCGCACAGCATCACGATGACGATCCCGGCTCTTGCCGCGAAGACCCTGAAGACCTCCGTGGCGCTGGACCCGCCGCCGGCGGCCGGCGTGCATCGCGGGCAGACGGTCGGCACGATCACCGTCAGCGCCGGCGGCAAGACCCTGGCGACCGTTCCCGCCGTCGCCCTCGCGGATGACCCGCCGGCCGGATTCGTCACAAGGATGATGAGGAAGCTGAAAGCCGCGCTCTGACGGCTACGCTACAATACAGGTCGCGCCCTGACGGGCGCGGCGCCTCTCAGCCGATCAGGACTGTCGGCATGCCGAGAATGATGGTGCCGCCGTGCGCGGTGGAATCGCCCATCCGCGCCGCGGGCTGGCCGCCGATCAGCACGGTGAACGCGCCGACGATCACCGAGTCGGGGGGGCCCACGCAAACCGCCATGTCGCCCACCCGCGCGGCCGGCATGCCGCCGATCAGCACGGTGGGTGCGCCGGGGCCAATGATCGGCCCGCCGACATGGGGCACAAGCACGTCCACCATCGGGCAGACATGCATGTCGGTCAGGCGTGCGGCAGGTTGTCCCATGGCGAATGGCTAGCGCGAATTCGCCGCGTGCGAAAGGAAAAACCGCCGCCGGGTTGCAAAATGCGGCCCGCCTTGCCATTATGCGGGCGAAGATTGGTCGAAAGCCGGTCGTAATCGGGTGGATTGCCGGGGCACTCACCGGCGGTCGCGCCCGTTTTTCGTTGTAATCGCTGTTCACTGAACCCTGCACAGCCCACCCTGGAGAGACTGCATGTCCGGCACCTCGCTCGCCAAGATCCGGAATATCGGCATCACCGCGCATATCGACGCGGGCAAGACCACGACCACGGAACGGATCCTGTATTACACCGGCGTGTCGCACAAGATCGGCGAGGTGCATGACGGCAACACGACGACCGACTACATGGATCAGGAGCGTGAGCGCGGCATCACCATCACCTCCGCCGCCGTCACCTGCGAGTGGAAAGACCATCGCATCAACATCATCGACACGCCGGGCCACATCGATTTCAACATCGAGGTGAACCGCTCGCTGCGCGTGCTCGATGGCGCGGTGTTCATCATCGAGGGCGTGGCCGGCGTGCAGCCGCAGTCCGAGACCAACTGGCGCCTGGCCGACCGCTACAACGTGCCGCGCATCATCTTCATCAACAAGCTCGACCGCACCGGCGCCGACTTCTACCGCGCGTTCGACACGCTGAAGGAGAAGCTGGATATCGTTGCCCTGCCGCTGCAACTACCGATCGGAATCGAGGACCAGTTCATCGGCGTGGTCGACCTGGTCGAGATGAAGGCCATCGTGTGGGAAGGCGGCGAACTCGGCGCGAAGTTCCACGACGAGGAAATCCCGGCCGACCTGCTGGAGAAGGCCAAGGAACACCGCCAGAACCTGCTCGACACGGCGCTTTCGGTCGACGACGCGGGCATGGAAGAATATTTCGAGAAGGGCGACGTCGCGATCGAGACGCTGAAGCGCGCGATCAAGACCGGCACGATCTCGGGCGCGTTTCGCCCGGTGCTGTGCGGCACCGCCTTCAAGAACAAGGGCGTTCAGCCGCTGCTCGACGCCGTGCTCGACTATCTGCCGAGCCCGGTCGACATCGAGGGCATCAAGGTCGCCCCGCCGGAAGGCGAGGAGGAAGACCCCTCGGCCAACCGCCGCGTGATCCCGGCCAACCCGGACGCACCCTTCGCCGGCCTCGCCTTCAAGATCATCAACGACAAATACGGCACGCTCACCTTCGTGCGCGTCTATGCCGGCACGCTGCGCTCGGGCGACACGGTGCTCAACACCACCAAGGGCCACAAGGAACGCGTCGGCCGCATGTTCCAGATGCACGCCGACAAGCGCGAGGAGGTCAAGGAAGTCCACGCCGGCGACATCGCCGCCTTCGTCGGGCTGAAGGACACCGGCACGGGTGACACGCTGGCCTCGTCGGAAGACCCTGTGGTGCTGGAGCGCATGGCCTTCCCGGTGCCGGTCATCGACATCTCGGTCGAGCCGAAGACCAAGGAAGCCGTCGAGAAGATGACTCTGGCGCTGCAGAAGCTCGCCGGCGAGGATCCCTCCCTGCGCCTCAAGACGGACCAGGAAACCGGCCAGACCATCCTCTCCGGCATGGGCGAACTGCATCTCGACATCATCATCGACCGGCTGCGGCGTGAATACGGCGTCGAGGCCAATGTCGGCGCGCCGCAGGTAGCCTATCGCGAGACGATCAGCCGCGAGCACACCGAGACCTACACCCACAAGAAGCAGTCGGGTGGCTCGGGCCAGTTCGCCGAGGTCAAGATCATCTTCGAACCGCAGGAGCGCAACGAGGGCATCCTGTTCGAGAACAAGGTGGTCGGCGGCTCCGTGCCGAAGGAATACATCCCGGCGGTGGAAAAGGGCATCAAGGTGCAGGCCGACACCGGCGTGCTCGCCGGCTTCCCGACCGTCGACTTCAAGTACACGCTGGTCGACGGCAAGTACCACGACGTCGACTCCTCGGCGCTGGCCTTTGAAATCGCCGCCAAGGCCTGCTTCCGCGAAGGCATGAAGAAGGCCGGCCCGGTCATCCTCGAGCCGATCATGGATGTGGAGATCACCACGCCGCAGGACCATGTCGGTGACGTGGTGGGCGACCTCAACCGCCGGCGCGGCATGATCCAGAACCAGGAAAGCTCCGGTTCGACCGTGATCGTCCGTGCCCAGGTGCCGCTGAAGGAAATGTTCGGCTACATCTCGAACCTGCGTTCGATGACCAAGGGCCGCGCCTCCTTCACCATGCAGTTCCACCACTACGATCCCGTGCCGCGCAACATCGCCGACGAGATCATGACCAAGAGCGCCTGATGGTGCGGCGCCCGCCGGCCTGGCGGAGCTGATGCAATGCGGCTTCGCTGGGTGCGCGGCCGCGACAGCTTCCTGACCGAGACCGGCGCGCGCGCCCGTGAATGGCTGGGACTCGATGACGCGGGCAACGCAGTTGCCCGCGTCATTCATTTGGACGGTCCGATGACGACCGCGCGTGGCCGGTTTCATGCCGTGGCGCTGGATGACGAGGCGCGGCTGATCCGCCTGCTGCCCCGGCCGCCCGCCGATGGCGACTGGCTCGTGCTGATCGGCGGGCGCGTCGTCGGCCGCGCCGCCGACCCGCTTGCGGCGGTCCGCCACGCCGAGGCGGCGCTGCAGTGACCAGACGGATCAGGCCGGGTTGCGCGCCGTGATCATGTGGATTGTCGCCGGCAGCCGGGCATCGGCATCGGCATAGCCAGGGAGAGCTTCGCGGAAGGCGGCCCGCAGCGCCGCGCGCGTCGCGGCATCGGCCTCCTTCTCGTCGATCAGCGCGCCGGCCGGGCCCATCGTCCCCGCCATCTCGGCCTCGTCGTCGAGCGACCGCCCGGACAGCATGACACGCTCGGGCTCGATGGCGATCCCGGAAAAGCCCGCCTGCGTCAGCACCGCCCGCACATGGTCGCGGTCGGCGAAGGCCAGGGGGCCCGGCGCGTGCGGCCGCCGCGGCTTTGGCGGGCCGAGCCGTGCCACGGTGATCTCGAGCGGCACCGACCAATGCGGATTGTCGGCGATCGGCGCCCAGGCGGCGCAGACGAGGCGCCCGCCCGGCACCAGTGACGCGCGCAGATTGGCGAAGGCGGCCGCCGGGTCCTCGAAGAACATCACGCCGAAACGGGAGGTGACGAGGTCGAACGGCGCGGCGAAGGTCGCGAAGGCGGCATCCGCCTCCATCAGCGTCACCTGCGCCAGGCCGGCGAGCCGGGCGCGCGCCGCCTCCAGCATCGGGCGGGAGACATCGACGGCGGTGACATGCCCGCCCTCACCGACCAGCCCGGCGAGCCGCAACGTAGTGGTCCCCGTGCCACAGCCGATTTCCAGAACCCGCTCGCC
>JAJZFF010000096.1 GCA_021805485.1 Pseudomonadota bacterium | reverse complement strand
GTGGAAACGGAGGACAGGTTGCGGAGTTGTTCGGAGAGGTCGGCCATGGTTTTCTGCATGATTTCCATGTGCCGGCGCGCTACCGCCTGGGCCCCCTCGAGGGCGACGCGGTTGGCCTCCGACAGCGCCTCGAGATTGCGGCGATAGGCGGCGAGCACAACCTCCGCATCCGCCATCGCAGGGACCTTGATGGAACTGAACGCCTTGGTGAAGTCGAAATCCGGCATGAAGGCCGACATCGGGTTATGCTCGGCGCCATGCTTGGATTTGGGGGATTCGGCCATGGAATGACTCCTCTCATGGGGCTGTGGGGCAGTACTTTCTACCCCGCGCAAGTCTAGACCCGGCACTGTGAAATCGCGAGGGGCTATGCGTTGTCCGCCGCTTCGTCAGAAAGGTCAGGGTCGGGGGTGAACGGCGCGTCGCCGGCGGGATCGGCTGCCACCGGCGCGCGGGGGAGCCCAGCGAATTGCAGGGCGGCCTGCTCGGCACGCATCAGCGCGACATCGAGCGCGGCCATGGTGGCGGACAGGTCCTCGGACTCGTCGCGCAGCCAGGCGCGTAGCGTCCAGGCCCAGACGGCGAGCAGGCCGCGCTTGCGGATGGCGCCGCGCAAGCCGGCGGAGGAAATGCCCGCGCCTTCCAGCATCCAGCCCATCGCGGCGAGATTGGCGCGGGTGAGCCAGCAGGCGAGCAGCGGGTCCGTGGGGGCGTGGCGCATCAGGGCGATCACGCCGGCGCGATGCTGCTGAAGAAAGTCGATCCGGCGCATGATGAGATCGAACAATCGGTCGCGCACCGCTCCATCCGTCGCGGCCCCGTGAAGGGCGTGCATGTCGGCAAGGCGGCCGAAGCGGGCGAGGATCATGCCGGTGCAGGCGAAGCCGCGGCGGGCGCGGTCGAGATCCAGCCCGCCATGACGCGCGGCGGCGGCGACGGAGACGCGGCGCCACCCCTGTGCGGCGCCCAGCTCGAAGGCGGCCCTGACGAGATCCTGCTCGAAGCGTTCCGTGCTGCTCATGCATCGAGATGTAGGACGGCCGGGCGCCGCTGCCAACCGCCTTGCCCTTTCGTTGGGGCGCGCGGCTGCTCAGATCCGTTCGCTGATCGCGATGGCAGCGCGGCAGCCGGCGCGGATGGTGCCCGAGAGCAAACGGTAGAACGGCGCCTGCTCGGCCTCGTTGGCAAGGCCGATATCGCGGTGTTCCAGCTCCTCCTGGCGGAAGGTCTCGATCGTCGCGGAAAGCTCGGGCTCCGCATCGCCCAGGCGGTCGCGCTGGGCGGCGTAATGCGCATCGATGGTTTCCTCGACGGCGACGGTGCAGGCCATGGCAGCGCGCGGGCCCATCGCCGCGGTGGCGGCGCCGAGGGCGAAGCCGGCGATGCGCCAAAGCGGCAGCAGCGCCGTCGGGCGCACCCGGCGCTCGCCGATCAGGCGCGAGAACGTATCGAGATGGACCTGCTCCTGCGCCTTCATGTGGCGCAACGTGTCGCCGTGGCGCCCGCGGCCGAGCACGGCGAGCTGGCCGGCATAGATCTGCTTGGCACCGAACTCGCCGGCATGGTCAACCCGGATCATGCGGGCGATTTCCGCGCGCGGCGGACGATCGCCGGGGAGATAGTCGATGTCTTTGCTCATGCGTTGCTCCGTCTATCGCGGAAGATATGCGCACTTGCCGCCAGCGCCACCACCAGCGACCAGATCAGGTCCATCGTCGCGAAGGAGATCGGCAGGCCGGGGATGAGGAAGACCGGCGCGTCGCACGAGGCGGAAGGGCGGAGCGGCAGGTTGGCGCCGAAGGAGGGCGGCGGCGCGTTGCATTCCGGCAGCGGGCTCTTCCACCAGTGCTGCTCGGCGCCGACATGGACGAAGGCGATCGCCACGTTGACGAAGAGCGCCAGCGCAGCGAGGCTGATCAGCACTCGTGCCGGCAGGCGCGGCAGGATCGCCGCGAGAATGCCGAGGGCGGCGGCGATGCGCCAGGGCCAGCGCTCGATATAGCAGAGCGGACATGGGATCATCCGCAGCACGTCCTGGGCGAAATAAGCGGTGCCGAGGGCGGCGAAAGCGGCAAGGGCGAGAAAGAGACCGTAACGCCGGTGCGATGTCATGCTGCGGATATGCCGGAGCGGTTGGCGACGCGCAATGCGGCGGGCGCAAGCCGGGCATCACGATCCGTGGCGCCGGTGGCCCCGCCAGGCGGGGTCATGCCTTCTGAAGTGCGGCGGCGGCGTCCATCACCGCCTTGGCGTGGCCGGGCACCTTCACGCCGCGCCATGCTTTCGCGATGCGGCCATCCGCCCCGACGAGGAAGGTCGAGCGGTCGATCCCCATGTATTTGCGGCCATACATCGACTTCTCGACCCAGGCGCCGAAGGCCTCGACCACGGCACCGGATTCGTCGGAGGCGAGCGGGAAGGCAAGATTGTATTTGGCGGCGAATTTCTCCAGCGCCGGCATCTTGTCCTTCGAGACGCCGATGACGTCGATACCGATGCCGCCGAGTGCCGGCAGCGCCTCCTGGAAGGCGCAGGCCTCCTTGGTGCAGCCGGGCGTGTCGGCCTTCGGATAGAAATAGAGAATGAAGGGCCTGCCCTTGTATCCGGCCCGCGAAACGGTGCGCCCGCCGGTCGCGGGCAGGGTGAAATCCGGCGCCTGGTCGCCTTCGGCAACGCTCATGCTGTGTCTCCTCGTGGATTGGTGATGCCGCGCGGATCGCCGAGATGGCGCACGAAGGACGTGCGGACGACGGCGGCCTGCGCCTCCATCGTGGCGATGATCCCGTCGAAATCAAGCGCGCCGGCGGCGGCGAGAATGGGGGCAAGGGCGGATTTCGGAGAGTCCGGGCGGGGATCGGCGAGGCCGGTGATGCGGCGCATGGCCTGCACGGCGCGATACCATCGGTCTGCCGCCGCGAGCGCGCCGGCCTCGGCGGGGTCGAGCGCGCCGCAGGCCTCAAGTTCCGCCAGCGCCTCGGCGGTGCGCTGGCGGAACCGCGAGGGCGCGCCGCGGAAATGGACGAGTTGCAGCGCCTCGGCGATGAAGCCGAGCTCCATCATGCCGCCGGCGCGGTGCTTGAGGTCGAACGGGCCGGCGGGCGGCGCATCGCGCGCGAGGCGGGCGCGCATCGCCACCGTGTCGGCGCACGTGGTCGCGGGCGGGATATCGCGCGCAAGGGCGGCGCGGATTTCGGCATCGACCACCGGCGCGAAGCCGCGAGTGGCGGCGAGCACGCGCGCACGGGTCAGCGCCAGGCGTTCCCACGTCCAGGCTTCCTCGGCGTGGTAGCGGCGGAAGGCGGCGAGCGAGACGGCGACCGGCCCCTTGTTGCCGGAGGGGCGGAGCCGCATGTCGACCGCGTAGATCGCCCCCTCGGCACCGGGAGCGGTGATGGCAGCGACCAGCGCATGGGCGAGACGCAGGAAATACTGGCTGGGCGGCAGGCGGGCGGCGGCGGCTTCGGGCGGGTGGTCGTAGATCAGCATCAGGTCAAGATCGGAGCCGGGCTGCATCTCGCGCGCGCCGACGCGGCCGAGGGCGACGATGGCGAAGCGCCCGCCCCGCACCCGGCCGTGGCGGGCGGCGAAATCGGCCATCACCCGCGGCAGCAGCGCGGCCAGCGCGGCATCGGCGAGGTCGGTGCGCCAGAGCGAGGCCTGGTCGGCGCCGATGCGGCGCTCCAGCGTCGCGACCGCGAGGTGGAATTCCTCGCGCCGGACGAAGCGGCGCAGCGTGTCGAGCGCGGTTTCGAGATCGGCGGCGTCGCGCAGCAGGCGGCGCAGCGCCGGGCCGGGGCGGGTGAAGCGGGCAACCGGGGCGAGCAGCGCATCGAGCGCGCCGGGATGGCTGGCGAGATGGTCGGCGAGCGGCGGGGCAGCGCCGAGGACGGTCGCCAGCCGGTCGAGCAGTGCGGGGTTGTGCTGAAACAGCGAGAGCAGGCTGACGCCGGCGCTCTGGCGTTCCAGCATCCGGTCGAACCGGCGGAAGGCGAGATCGGGGTCGGTCTGGCGGCCGAGGGCGCGCAGGAGCGCGGGCATGATCGAATCGAGCAGTTCGCGGGCGCGGGCGGTGCGCAGCGCTGGCAGCGTGCCGTTGCGCCAGAGGCGGAGCCTGACCGCGAGATGTTGCGGATCGGCGAAGCCGAGCGACTGCGCCTGGCCGGCGAACGCGTCGGGAGCGGCGCCGGACTCGCCGGGATCGGGCGCGCCGTCTTTGCCACTGCCGGGATCGGTATCGAAGAAATCGGCGAAGATGGCGTTCACCGTCTCGCAGACCGCATCGAGCCATGCTGCGAAGCGCGCGGCATCTGGCATGTTCATGAAGGTGGCGAAGCGGGCGAGGCCGGCCTCGGTTTCGGGCAGGGTATGGGTCTGGCGGTCCTCGACCATCTGTAACCGGTGCTCGACCTGGCGGAGCGCGCGATAGGCGGCGGCGAGGTCGCGCGCGGCGGCGCGCGGCAGATGGCCGGCGGCGGCGAGCGCGCGCAGGGCCGGCAGCGTCGCCGGGATGCGCAGCGCCGGCTCGTGCCCACCCCAGACCAGTTCCAGCGTCTGCACGATGAACTCGATCTCGCGGATGCCGCCGCGGCCGAGCTTGACGTCGCGCCCGGCGATGCGGCCGGGGGCGTCGCGCCGGCGCTGGTCGATCCGCCGCTTCATCTCGTGGATTTCGGCGACGGCGGCAAAATCGAGATTGCGGCGCCAGATGAAGGGGCGAATCTGCTCGAGGAAGGATGCGCCGAAATCGCGGTCACCGGCGACCGGCCTTGCCTTGGAAAACGCGGCGCGCTCCCAGGTGCGGCCCTGGCTTTCGTAGTAGCTGAGCGCGGCGGCGAGGCTGACGACCGGCGGGGTGGCGGCGGGGTCGGGGCGCAGGCGCAGATCGACGCGGAAGACCATGCCATCCGCATCGCGCTCGGTGAGCAGCGGAACGAGATCGCGCGCGAGGCGCGCCATGGCGGATTGCGAATCGTCCCGGTAAACGGAAGATGAAGGATCGAACAGCAGCACGAGGTCGATATCGCTCGAATAGTTCAGCTCGCGCGCGCCGAGCTTGCCCATGCCCAGCACGGCGAAGCGGCTAGCCCGTTCGGGGTCGGCCGGATCGGGCAGGCTTATGGTGCCGCGCTCGTGCAGATGACGCAGCAGATGGCGCAGTGCGAGGCCGATGCTGGCATCCGCAAGGTCGGACAGCGCGGCGGTGACCTGCTCGACGCCCCAGGCGCCCGACAGGTCGGCCAGCGCGATGGCCAGTGCTGCGCGGCGCTTGACCTCGCGCAGGATGCGGCCGATCGCGGCGCGGGTGGCGAGCGGGTCGGCTTCGCGCAGCAAGGCCAGCGCCTCGTCCATCACCGGGCCGGCGCCCTCGGCGAGCACGCGCGGCGGAATATCGGACTCGCGCAGGGCGAGATTGGCGAGATGCGGGGCATTGCCGCCGAGACAGTCGAGCAGGGCGCGGCCCGGCGCCGCATCGGCGAAGCGCCGCGCGGCGGCGCCGATGGCGGCGAAATCCGCGACGAACGACGCGGCGGCCCGCGTGTCGGCGGGGGGCGGAAATCCGGAAGCCGGCGCCAGGAACTCGTTCATGCCGCCGGAAGTGTTCGATGAGGCGGCGGCTGCGTCAAGCCGGGCGGGTCGCCGGGCATGTCGGGCACCACGGCGCGCGGCTGGCGGGCACGCTTGTGCTGGTCGCGCTGCTGCTGCTGGGGGGCGCGGCCTGGCGGCTCGGCCAGGGGCCGGTGGACCTGCCGCCACTCGCCGCGCGGATCGGGGCGGCGGTAAGTGCCGCCGAGCCGGGGCTGACGGTCACGGTTGGGCGGGCCGGGCTGGCCTGGGAAGGGTTCCGGCGCGGCGGCGCGCCGATCGACCTGCGTCTCGCCGACATCGCTATCCGCAACCGCTCGGGGGTCGTCGCGGCGCGGATCTCGACGCTGCGGGTGACGCTGTCGCTCGCGGCACTGATCAAGGGCGCGATCACGCCGATCCGGATCATCGCGCATGATCCCGCCATCGTGCTGCGCCCCGCGCTACAGGCGCCCGGCGGGCTGGCCGCGCCGCCCGAGGCGGTGGGCGAACTGCTCGCGCTGATTTCTCAATCGCCGCGCACCGGCTTGCTCGATCTTTCGGCGCTCCGGGCGATCCGCATTGCCGACGCGCATGTGGCAATCGAGCCCGTCGGCGCGCTACCGGAGCTGGTGGCGACCGATGGCGCGCTGGTCTTTACCCGCCATCCGGGCGGGCGGATGGGGGGGGCTGCAAGCGCCGATTTCCACAATGGCGGCGAGGTGATCCCGCTCGGCCTGACGATCGCGGGGGATGCCGGCGCGGGACGGGTGACCGCATTGCTCGGCCCGTTCGATCCGGGGCGGCTGATGAAACCCAGCAGCCCGTTCACCGCGGTCGACCTGCCGGTGATGCTGGCGGCATCGTGGCCGGTGGGCCGGTTCACGACACCGGAGCTCGATCTCGGCGTCAGCGCAGCCGCCGGCGGCATTGCGGCGGGTACCGGGCAGGTGCCGATCGCCGGCCTGCAGGCCCACGCGGTGGCGACGCGGAATGAGGTATTGCTGTCGGATGCGCGCATCGATCTTGCTGGACCGAACGGGACAGCGGGACCGGCGGTGCGGCTGCGGGGGCAGATCGCGCTGCGCGGCGCCCTGCCCGCCGCGATCGATGCGACGGTCGATCAGGTTTCGGCGACCGACCTGACGCGCTACTGGCCGCAGGGCC
>JAJZFF010000629.1 GCA_021805485.1 Pseudomonadota bacterium | reverse complement strand
CGGCGCTGCCGGTCGATGCCCTGGTCAACAATGCCGGGATCGCCGAACTCGCGCCGTTCGTCGACACCACGGCCGAGATGTTCGACCGGATCATGGCGGTGAACGCGCGGGCGCCGATGCTGGTCGCCCAGGTCGTGGCGCGGGACTGGATCCGCCGCGGGGTGAAGGGGACGATCGTCAACGTCTCCTCGATCGCGAGCCTCTGGGGCACGCCGGATCACGCGGCCTATGGCGCGTCCAAGGCGGCGCTCGATTCGCTGACGATGACGATGGCGCAGGAACTCGGCCCGTTCGGCATCCGCACCAACAGCGTCAACCCGGTGGTGACGCTGACGCCGATGGCCGAGCGCGCCTGGAGCGATCCCGCCAAGGCCGGCTCCATGCTGGCGCGGATCCCGCTGCGCCGGTTCGCGCAGCCGGAGGAGGTGGCGTCGGTGATCGCCTTCCTGCTCTCGGATGCGGCCAGCATGGTGAACGGCGCGATCCTGCCGGTCGATGGCGGGTTCACCGTCGCCTGACCGTCCGCCCGCGGGCGGTTACCTGCGGGCCGTGGACGTCTCCGCCGGCTCGCGGAGCATCGCCTCGCGCGCCGCCGTCGCCAACTGGTCGACCCGCTCGTTCATCGGGTCGCCGGCATGGCCGCGCACCCAGATCCATTCGATCTCGTGCGGCTTCGCCGCGGCCAGCACGCGCTGCCAGAGCTCGTAATTCGCCACCGGGTCGCCCTGCGCGTTGCGCCAGTTCCGCCGCACCCAGCCGGTATGCCAGCGGGTGATGCCGTTGCGCAGATATTCGCTGTCGGTGTGCAGCTTCACCCGGCACGGGCGCTTCAGCGCTTCCAGCGCGGCGGCGGCGGCGGTCAGTTCCATGCGGTTGTTGGTGGTCTCGCGCTCGGCGCCGGACATTTCCCGTTCCGCCGCGCCGAAGCGCAGCACCGCCGCCCAGCCGCCGGCGCCCGGATTGGGCTTGCAGCCGCCATCGGTCCAGATCTCGACCAGTCCGCCCGGCTCAGACGCCATAATCGGCCGCCGATCCCGCCTGCAGGTGAAAGCGCAGGCGCCAGTAATAGTCGAGCGGGTCCTTGCGCGTCACCAGCGCGTCGTCCGGCGTGTTGATCCAGTCATAGAGCCGGGTGAGCAGGAAGCGGATCGCCGCCCCCCGGCAGAGCACCGGCAGCGCCTCGGTCTCGGCGGCCGAGAGCGGGCGGACCGCCTGGTAGCCGCGCAGCAGCGCGCGCGACTTGGTGATGTTGAAGCTGAAATCCGGCTCGAAGCACCAGGCGTTGAGGCACACCGCGATGTCGTAGGCGTAAAGGTCGGTCGCGGCGAAATAGAAATCGATCAGCCCCGAGATCGCGTGGTCGAGGAAGAACACGTTGTCGGGGAACAGGTCGGCATGGATGTGCCCGCGCGGCAGCGCTCCCGGCCAGGCGGCGAGGGTGGCGTCCAGCGCCGTGCGAACCTCGCCGGTCAGGCCCGGCCGCACCGCATCGCCGCTGTCGCCGCAGCGCGCGAGCAGCGGCGGCCAGCCCTGCGGGCCGAGCGCGTTGGCGCGGGTCGGCGCGTAATCCTCGCCGGCGAGATGCATCCGCGCCATCGCCGCGCCGAGCGGGCCGCAATGCGCGACCGTCGGCCGCCGCGGCCACACGCCGGGCAGGAAGGTGGTGATCGCCGCGATCCGCCCGGCCAGCGGATTGAGATTGGCGCCGTCGCGCGCGCGCACCGGCAGCGGGCAGGGCAGGGATTTCGCGGCGAGATGTTCCATCAGCCCGAGAAACCAGGGCAGGTCCGCCGGGTCGACCCGCCGTTCGTAGAGCGTGAGGATGAAGTCGCCCTCGGTGGTGCGCAGCGAATAATTGCTGTTCTCGACCCCCTCGGCGATGCCGCGGAACGCGACCATGCGGCCGATGTCGTATCCTTCGAGGAACGCGGCCAGCGCGTCGTCCGTCACTTCCGTATAGACTGCCATGGCCCCGGGAGATGACCGATCGCCGATTTGATGGCAAGGGAGAACCGACAAATCGGATGGAGACAGAGTTGACCCGCATCGCCCGCCTTGCCGCCCTGTTCGTCCCGCTCGCTCTTGCCGCCTGCGCCGGCGGGTCCGGCCCGAAGCTCGACTGCCCGCAGGTCGCCGTGCTCCAGCAGGCGAGCCGCCTGGTCCGCAGCGCCGGCCCGTCCGACGAGGTCGCGGCCCGGATCATCGATGCCAGGGTCACCGGCGTCGCCGGCAAGTGCTCCGCGCGCGGCCATCATGGCGAGCGCGTCGTCTTCCGCATCGGCTTCGCCGCGACCAAGGGCCTCGCCGCCCGGCAGGACGACTTCACATTGCCGTATTTCGTGGCGATCACCGAGGGCGACAGCATCATCGCCAAGCAGGTCTATCCGGTGCGCTTCGATTTCCGCAACGGCGCGACGCAGGCCGTCGCCACCACGAAGCCGATCCGGCTCGATTTCCCGAACGCGCCGCGCAGCGCCGCGCAGCAGGTGCTGGTCGGCTTCCAGATGACGCCGTCCGAACTCGGCCAGGCGCGCGGCACGGCGCGATGAACGTGCCGGCGCCGGAGGTGATGGCACACCACCAGGGTGCGGACTATCTCGACTGCCTCGGCCGGCTGCACCGTGCCCTGGCACCGCGCCGCTATCTCGAGATCGGCGTCTGGCGCGGCGAGTCGCTGGCCTTGGCGGAAGCCGAGAGCCTCGCGATCGACCCCGATTTCCGGCTCGACCGCGACGTGCTCGCCGGCAAGCCCGCCTGCCATCTCTTCGCCTGCACGAGCGACGATTTCTTCGCCCGGCGCGACCCGCTGGCGCTGCTCGGCGGCCCGGTCGATTTCGCCTTCCTGGACGGGATGCACCGTTTCGAGTTCCTGCTCCGCGACATCGTCAACACCGAGCATGTCTGCCACGGGCGCAGCGTGATCGCGCTGCATGACTGCCTGCCGATCGACCCGCGCATCACCAACCGCGACCAGAACCCCGACCTGCGCCGCGATGCCGTGGTGCCCGGCTGGTGGGCCGGCGATGTCTGGAAGGTCGCCGTGCTGCTGCGCCGCTACCGGCCGGAGCTGCGGCTGCTGGCGCTGGATGCCCCGCCGACCGGGCTGCTGCTGGTCACCGGGCTCGATCCGGCGAGCCGCCGCCTCGAGGACAATTATGAGGCGATGGTCGCGGACATGATGGATGTCGATCTCGCCGCCTTCGGCACCGCGCGACTGTTCGATCTGCTCGCCCCGCGCCCGACCGCGCTGCTCGACGATCCCGCCGCCCTCGCCGCGGCGCTGTTCCCATGACCGCGCCGTTCGAGGGCGCGGCGCTGGTGACGGGCGGCGCGAAGCGGCTGGGGGCCGCGATCGTCCGCAGCCTGTCGCAGGCCGGCTTTCCGGTCGTCATCCACCACCGCGCCTCGTCCGGCGAGGCCGAAGCCCTTGCCGCCGAGCTGCGCGCCCAGGGCGGGGTGGCGCATGTCCTGGCCGCCGACCTTGCCGATCCGGCGGCGGTCGAATCCCTGATCGCGCGGGCCGAGGCGCTGGCCGGGCCGATCGGCGTGCTGGTCAACAACGCCTCGCGCTTCGAGTTCGATTCCGCCGCCAGCGTCACCGCCGCCTCGATCGCCGCCCACATGGCGCCGAACCTCGCCGCGCCGGTGCTGCTGGCGCGCGACATGGCGGCGCGGATCGGCGGCCGGCAGGGCGTGATCGTCAACCTGCTCGACCAGAAACTCGCGAACCTGAACCCGGATTTCTTCGCCTATACGCTGTCCAAGGCCGCCCTCGCCGCGGCGACCGAGATGCTCGCGATGGCGCTGGCGCCGGCGGTCCGGGTCTGCGGTGTCGCGCCGGGGCTGACGCTGATCGCCGCGAAGCAGAGCGAGGAGAATTTCCGCCGCGGCCAGAGCGCAACACCGCTGCGGCGCGGCTCGCAGCCGGAGGACATCGCGCGCGCGGTGCGTTTCATCGTCGAAACCCCGTCGGTCACCGGCACCACGCTCTATGTCGATGCCGGCGAGCACCTGATGCGCCGGCAGCGCGACGTGTCGTTCAACGCCGGGTAACGCGGCGGATCAGCCGGGCGAGCGGCAGCACGGCGCGCACCGGCCAGGGCCCATCGGGCCAGACCAGTTCGGCGTTCAGCCGGGCGAGCGCCGCGGCGTGCACCGCGTCCAGCGCATGGCGGGCCTCCTGCCGGCGCAGCCTTTCCTCGAGGTCGAGAATCCGGTCCTGCAATCCCGCGATCTTTTCGTCGCGGCTCGCGATCATGCGCCGGAAGACGGCATCGACAGGGGAACGCGGAAGGTCGGTCGGGCGGAGATCGGCAATTGGCATATGCACGTTATACGTGTGGTCATGTAACGCCCAAAATTAAAAATTGTAATCGTTGCGGCTTTCGTTCCGCGGCCATCCGACCGCGCCGGCCCTTGTGCAGGGTCGGGCCGTGTCCTAATTGCGGCGCATGACCGAAGACACGCTGAACGCCGAACCCGTGCTCGACGCGGGGGCGGATCCCTTGGAGGCCGGCAGCGAGAGGGCGCCCGCTTCCGAGGCCGAGCAGCTTGCCGCCGCCCGCGAGCGGATCGCCGCCCTCGAGGCGGAGTCCGCCGACCTGCGGGACAAATGGGTGCGCGCGCAGGCGGAGATGGAGAACCTGCGGGCCCGCACGCGGCGTGAGGTGGAGGATGCGCGGCTCTACGCTGTGCAGAAATTCGCCGCCGACGTTGCCGAGACCGCCGAGAACCTTCGCCGCGGGCTGGATGCGCTGCCGCCGCCGCAGGAGGGCGAGTCGCCACTGCTCGCCAGGCTGCGCGACGGTTTCGCCGGGGTCGAGCGCAGCTTCATCGCCATGCTCGAGCGCCACGGCATCCGCGCCGAGGAGGCGATGGGCGCGACATTCGACGCCGACAAGCACCAGGCGATGGGCGAGCAGGAGACATCCGATGCCCCGCCGGGCACGGTGATCCAGGCCTGGAGCCGCACCTGGACGCTGAACGGCCGCCTGCTCAAGCCGGCGATGGTCGTCGTCGCCAGGGCGCAGGCGGGCAAGCCGCTGGATATCGAGGCGTGAGCCTTGAGTTTTCGTTAACGCCGGGCGGCTAAATTTCCGCAGCCGCCGGCCGGCCGCCCCTTGTGCCTTCGGGGGTGGTTCAATACATCAACGGGGTGAAACAATAGGGGTGCGCCCGATGCTTCGGGTCCGGCTCACCCGCTGAAAGGAGCGTTTCTATGAGTAAGGTCATCGGTATCGACCTCGGCACCACCAATTCCTGCGTCGCGATCATGGAGGGCAAGGATGTCCGCGTGATCGAGAACAGCGAGGGCGCGCGCACCACGCCGTCGATGGTCGCCTTCTCCGAGAGCAACGAGCGCCTGGTCGGCCAGTCCGCCAAGCGCCAGGCGGTCACCAACCCGACGAACACGCTGTATGCGGTCAAGCGCCTGATCGGCCGTCGCTACGAGGATCCCACCGTCGAGAAGGACAAGGGCCTCGTCTCCTACAATATCGTCCGCGGCGACAATGGCGATGCCTGGGTCGAATCGCGCGGCCAGCGCTTCGCGCCGAGCCAGATCTCCTCCTTCGTCCTCACCAAGATGAAGGAAACCGCCGAGGCCTATCTCGGCGAAACCGTCACCCAGGCGGTCATCACCGTCCCGGCCTACTTCAACGACGCCCAGCGCCAGGCCACCAAGGATGCCGGCAAGATCGCCGGGCTCGAGGTGCTGCGCATCATCAACGAGCCGACCGCCGCGGCCCTCGCCTACGGCATGGACAAGAAGCAGGGCGGCACCATCGCGGTCTATGACCTCGGCGGTGGCACGTTCGACGTCTCGATCCTCGAACTGGGCGACGGCGTGTTCGAGGTGAAGTCCACCAATGGCGACACCTTCCTCGGCGGCGAGGATTTCGACCAGCGCGTGATCGACTACCTGGCCGAGGAGTTCAAGCGCGAGCAGGGCATCGACCTGCGCAAGGACAAGCTCGCCCTCCAGCGCCTGAAGGAAGCCGCGGAAAAGGCCAAGATCGAGCTCTCTTCCTCGAAGGAGACCGAGATCAACCTGCCCTTCATCACCGCCGACGCCTCGGGGCCGAAGCATCTCGTGATGAAGCTGACCCGCGCCAAGCTCGAAAGCCTGGTCGATGACCTCGTGGAACGCACGCTCGGTCCGTGCCGCGCGGCGCTGAAGGATGCCGGCGTCACCGCCGGCGAGATCGACGAGGTGATCCTGGTCGGCGGCATGACCCGCATGCCCAAGGTCATCGAGACGGTGAAGACCTTCTTCGGCAAGGAACCCGCCCGCAACGTCAACCCCGACGAGGTCGTGGCGATCGGCGCCGCCATCCAGGGCGCGGTGCTCAAGGGTGACGTGAAGGACGTCCTGCTGCTCGACGTCACGCCGCTCTCGCTCGGCATCGAGACGCTGGGCGGCGTGTTCACCCGCCTGATCGACCGCAACACCACGATCCCGACCAAGAAGAGCCAGACCTTCTCGACCGCCGACGACAACCAGACCGCCGTGACCATCAAGGTCTATCAGGGCGAGCGCGAGATGGCGGCGGACAACAAGCTGCTCGGCAATTTCGACCTGACCGGCCTGCCGCCGGCCCCGCGCGGCGTGCCGCAGATCGAGGTCACCTTCGACATCGACGCCAACGGCATCGTCTCGGTCTCGGCCAAGGACAAGGCGACCGGCAAGGAGCAGCAGATCCGCATCCAGGCCTCCGGCGGCCTGTCGGACACCGATATCGAGCGCATGGTGAAGGACGCCGAGGCGAACGCCGCGGCCGACAAGGCCAAGCGCG
>JAJZFF010000058.1 GCA_021805485.1 Pseudomonadota bacterium | reverse complement strand
CGAAGGCCGGCGACGACCCGGCAGCCATCGCCGCGGCCGCGGACGCCGCCGCCGGGTGCGACCTGTTTGTCACCACCGGCGGGGCGAGCGTTGGCGATCATGATCTGGTGCAGCCGGCGCTGGCCGCGCGCGGATTGGTGGTCGATTTCTGGCGCATCGCCATGCGGCCGGGCAAACCCTTGATGTTCGGGCGGATCGGCGCCGCGCCGGTGCTCGGCTTGCCGGGCAATCCGGTCTCGGCGATGGTCTGCGCGCTGCTGTTCCTGGTCCCCGCGCTCGCCCGCCTCGGCGGCCTGGCCGAGACTGCGCTCCCCACTCGCACCGCCCGGCTCGGCGCGCCGCTGCGCGCCAACGACCATCGGGCGGATTTCCTGCGCGCCGCGCTGGCCGCCGATGACACCGGCGAGCTCGTCGCGACCGCCTTCGAGACGCAGGATTCGGCGATGCTGAAGCTGCTCGCCCGGGCGGACTGCCTGATCCTGCGCGCCCCGCACGCGCCCCCCGCCGCGGCGGGCGAGCCCGCCGAGGTGCTGGTGCTGGCCGCGCTGGGGCTCTGACCCGCGCGCGGAGCGCGTTCATACTGACCAGCGCGGAGCACGTTCATACTGACCCCGCGCGTAGCGCGCTGATTTTTCAGGCCTGGCGACGCCGTAGGCTTGACGGGCCGGGGCGAACCAATATAGAACAGCCGTCGGTTGCTGCTTTGTTCCAAATTTGGCAGCCGTGCCGCGGTCGGGAAAGGGCTCCGCCATGCTCACGCGCAAGCAGCACGAGCTGCTGATGTTCATCGACGGCTACCTGAAATCCACCGGATTCTCGCCGAGTTTCGAGGAGATGAAATCGGCGCTGCGGCTGAAGTCCAAGTCCGGCATCCATCGGTTGATCTCCGCGCTCGAGGAGCGCGGCTTTCTGCAGCGGCGCCACCACCGCGCCCGAGCGTTGGAAGTGGTGCGGCTGCCCGATGACGCCGTGGTGCGCGCGAGTGAGGCGGCGGCCGAGCCGCGTGCCGGTCAGCAGGCGGCGCAGGGGTTCAGCGCCAATGTGATCCGTGGTGATTTCTCGCCGCGGCTCGCCGGCGTGCGGGCAGCGAACGAGGCGCCGGCGGTGCAGTTGCCGCTCTATGGCCGCATCGCGGCCGGCCTGCCGATCGAGGCGCTGCGGGAATCGGGGGCGCAGATCGAGGTGCCGCTCGCCATGCTCGGCGGCGGCGAGCACTACGCGCTGCAGGTGGCCGGCGATTCGATGGAGGAGGCCGGCATCCTGGACGGCGATACGGTCATCATCCGCAAGGGCGAGACGGCGGAGAACGGCCAGGTCGTGGTGGCGCTGGTGGACGAGGCCGAGGTGACGCTGAAGCGCCTGCGCCGGCGCGGCAATTCGGTGGCGCTGGAACCGGCGAATGCGCGCTACGAGACCCGCATCCTTCCGGCCGAGCGGGTCAAGGTGCAGGGGCGGCTGGTGGCGCTGCTGCGTCGCTACTGACGGCGCCGAAGGGCCGGCGCGGCGGATAGGCGCGACGGCGCCACACGGGCTCCGGCGGAACCCAGGGACGGGTGCCGCGCCAGGCGCGGTCCGTGAGCACGCGCAGTCCGGCCGGGTCGAGCCAGATCGCCTGCGCGCCCTGGCGCCAGACGGTGATGCGGTCGATCAGCCGCGGCCAGGGTGGAGGATCGAGACACCGGCCGCGGGCGCGCTCGGCCGAGAGCATCACCATCGCCTCATCGCAGCCTGTCACCTGGCCTTCGCCGGTGACGAGCAGCGCCGCCGGCCCGCCCGGGCGGGCGCGGAGCAGGCAGTATTCGGCCGTGCAGCGGATCGCGTCCGGTGCCTCGCTGGCGCCGACGCTGATCGGGCGCGCCCGCCCGGCGGCCCAGAACTGTTCGAAGCTCTCCAGCGTGAACCGCGCCGCGCCGGGCGCCGCGGCGACATAGACCGCGCCGGGCGCGCGCAGCGCGATCAGCCGTGCGTCGGCCGAGACGAGGATGTCCGGCGGGCGGACCAGCAGCGGCGTGGCGAGCCCGGCCAGGATCAGCGGCACCCCGACCAGGCGGAGCCGGCTGCGCCAGAGCCCGAGCCAAGCCATGCCCAGCGCCAGCAGGCAGAGCCCCGTCAGCGGCAGATGCGGCACTTTCAGGGTCGCGACCGGCAAGGCGGACACGGTCCTGGCGACGAACAGCACCGCCTCCACGCCCCAGCCCATCGGCACCAGCGCCAGCCGTTCGAGTCCGAACGGCATCAGCGCCAGCGCCACCATTCCCGCCGGCATCACCCACAGCGCTGTGAGCGGCACGGCGATCATGTTGGCGATGATGAAATAGAGCTGGATCTGGCCGAAATGATAGGCGGCGAAGGGCGCCGAGGCACTGCCGGCGAGCAGGCTGGTCAGCGCCAGCCCGGCGAGATGCAGCAGGAACCGCCGCCCAGGATGGCCGTTGCCGTGCAGGCGGATGAGCGCCGGGCGCATGCGCTCATAGCCGGCGATCAGCGCCAGCACGGCAGAAAAGCTCATCTGGAAGCTGACGCCGGTGATCTCGGCCGGCTCCAGCAGGAGCACGGTCGCCATCGCCAGCGCGAGCCCGCGCAGCGAGACCGCGCGGCGCCCGGCCAGCAGCGCCAGGGTGAACAGGGAGGCCATGGCGAAGCTGCGCAGGATCGGCACGTGCATGCCGGTGAGCACCATGTAGAAACCGCCGCCGGCCAACGCCACGAGCGCCGCGATCGGCTTGGTCGGCCAGCGCAGCGCGGCATGTTCCCAGGCCGCCAGCGCCAGCCGGGCGGCGCCCATCAGCAAGCCCATGACGATGCCGATATGCAGGCCGGCGATGGCCAGCAGGTGGGCGAGGCCGGAATCGCGGAAGGCGGCGCGGTCCGCCGGGGCGATGCCGGCGGTGAAGCCGGTCAGCAGCGTGGTCGCGATGGACCCGCGCGCGTTCGGCAGCACGGCGCCGACGCGCGCGGCGATCGCCTCGCGCAGCGCCTGCACCCGCGCCGCCCAGCCCTCCGTCCCGCCGCTGCTGAGCCGCTCGGCCGGCCCGAGCGCATAGCCGTAGCCGCCGATGCGGCCGAAATAGGCATCCCGCTGCAGGTCCCAGGCGCCGGGATAGGCGGGCGGCGGGGGCGGGCGAACCATGGCACGCAGCCGCAACCGGTCGCCGGTGGCCAGCGCCGTCTCGTCCTCGGTCCGCAGCCGAATGCGCAGGCTGCGCGCAAGCGCCGGCGCGCCCTCAGTGAGTTGCGCGCCCCCGATCGTGACGCGCCGGCCGGCGGGCAGCGGCTCGACGGCGACCACCGTGCCGGTGAGCGTGACGGCGTGGGTCGGCAGGTCTGGCAGGGCAGGGGCGCGGGCGGCGGCGAGTTCTGCGGCCGCGAAGCCGAGCGCGGCGGCGGCGACCGCGGCAGCTCCTGCGCGCGCGATCGGCCGCGCGCCGAGCAGCAGCCAGGCGGCGAAGGCGGCGGCGAAGGCGGCCGCGCCGAGCCAGCCCGGCGGCTCGGCGCGCAGCGTGAAGTAGAGGGCGTCGCCAGCGCCCATGAACACCGGCAGCCAGAGCGCGAAGCGGCCGCGCTCGGCGGCGAGCAGCGCGTGCCAAAGCGCCAGCGCGCGCTCACCCGCGCGCGTGTCCTCGCCGGCCGGGAGAGCGAGCGCGATACCCCTCACTGGGCCAACCTCTGGTTGCAGTCCGACCGCACAGTAACGCGTCGCGCCGGGGCCGCGCCAGAGGGCGCGCGCAGGCGACGACTGCCATGGGCCGGCCGAGCTCTGTATCCGCATCGGTGTATCCGCGCGGTGGGTTCATTCGTATAGCTGCGGCAGACATGGAGGCGGCGATGCGGCTGATGACGCGGCTGACGGTAGTCTTCTCGGCGCTGGCAGCGTTGGCGCTCGTCCCCGCACAGGCGGAGGAGGGCGGCGCGGCCTCGCCCACCAGCGCCGTTCCGGCGGCGCAGTCCAGCAACGCCGTCCCGGCGGTTCAGTCCAGCAACGCCCGTCCGGCGATGCAGACGAGCCACGCCAGCGCGATGATGGCGGGCGACGCGGCGCTGGCCGATCCGGTGTTGGTCGATGCGGTCAGCGCAATGGTTGGCATCTTCGCCCACGAGTTCGGCCATTTCATGGTCGGCGAGCTGAACCTGCCGGTCACCGGTCCGGACGAGGATGTCGCCGACGAGTTCGCGGCGATGAGCTTCATCGACACCATCCGTCCGGATCCCATGCATCTGACACCGATGGCGCTCGCCGCCGCGCGCCTCTGGCTCTACCTCGCCGAGGACGAGGAGGCACGGCACGATCCCTCGCCCTGGTACGACGAGCACTCGCCCGACCTGCGCCGCTTCGGCCTGTTCGTCTGCGATCTCTACGGCGCGTATCCGCAGAGCTTTGCCGGGGTCATGGAGGTCGGCAACATCCCGCCGCGGCGCCGCGAACGCTGTGTCACCGACGAGCGCCACCGGCATGCCGCCTGGGCGGCGCTGCTGCGCCCGCACCGCCGCCGCAACGCCGATCCCGATTTCCCCGGCGACCTGCCCGCGAATACACCGGGCGGGCGCGTCAGCGTCGAGTGGCGTCCGGCCGCCGACCCGCTCGCCGCCCGGCTTTCGGCGATGCTCCAGCGCGGCGGCGGCTTCGAGGCGATTGCCGCCACCATCTCCAACCTCGAAGTGCTGCCGCGCGACACCAAGATCATCTTCCGGGACTGCGGTGTCATCAATGCCTTTTACGATACCAAGGACGGCTCGGTGACCATGTGCCACGAGCTGATGGGGCAAATTTATAAGGTCTTCCGCCGCCACGCCCCCGCCATGGTCGCCACGGTCTCGGCCCGCGCGGACGATTCCGGTTTGGACGATCCCAACAAGGGCGGCGAGACGCTGGCGCGCTTCCTGCGCGGCTTCTGGCGCGTGCAGACCGCGGCCGGGACGATGACCGCCGAGCTGGCCATGGATGGGTCCTACCGAATGACCGGCGGCGCCGGCGGCACATCGAGCGCGGTCAGCGGCCGCTGGTCCGCGGTACCGATGGGCAAGGGCGAAGTGCAGCTCAGTTTGGTCCCGATGCAGGCCAGCGGCGAGGGGCTGGCGCATGGCGTGGCGATGATGCCGCAGACGGCGATGCTGCATGTGCAGGACACCGACACCATGATGTCGCCGCTCGGCATGGTGAGCCGGATGCACTGAGCGGCGAGTCGGTCCAGTGTCCTGCGCCTGAAATAGGCTTGCATTTCAGGGATGAGCAGACCACTGAAAACAAAGAGCTAGTATCCCGGGAATTCGCTTGCGGATGGGCGGATCAGGGCCGTAGAACGCCGCTCCGTCACAGGAACAGGCGTCGCTGATGACCGTCCGCACCCGCTTCGCGCCGAGCCCGACCGGCATGCTGCATATCGGCGGCGCGCGCACCGCGTTGTTCAATTTTCTCTACGCCCGCCACCATGGCGGCGAATACCATCTGCGCATCGAGGACACCGACCGCGCCCGCAGCACGGAGGAAGCCACCCGCGTCATCCTGGACGGGTTGGCCTGGCTCGGGCTGATCCCGGACGCGCCACCGCTCTACCAGTCCACCCGCGCCGCCCGCCACGCCGAGGCGGCGCAAGCGATGCTCGCCGCCGGCCACGCCTATCCCTGCTACTGCACGGCCGAGGAGCTGCAGGCGATGCGCGAGCGCGCCATCGCCGAAGGTCGCCCGCCACGCTATGACGGGCGCTGGCGCGACCGCGATCCGGCCGAGGCGCCCCCCGGCGTCATGCCGGCGATCCGGCTCAAGGCGCCGCGCGAGGGCGAGACCGTGGTCCGGGATCTCGTCCAGGGTGAAGTACGGGTCGCCAACAGCGAGCTCGACGATCTCATTCTGCTGCGCAGCGATGGCACGCCGACCTATCTCCACGCCGTCGTCGTCGACGATCACGACATGGGTATCACCCATGTCATCCGCGGCGACGACCACCTCACCAACACGTTCCGCCAGGTGCAGATCTATCAGGCGATGGGCTGGGAGCCGCCGCATTTCGCCCATATCCCGCTGATCCATGGCGCCGACGGCGCCAAGCTCTCCAAGCGCCACGGCGCCGTCAGCGTGCTCGAGTTCCGCACCCAGGGCTTCCTGCCGGAGGCGGTGTGCAACTACCTGCTGCGGCTCGGCTGGGGCCATGGCGACGAGGAAGTGATCAGCCGCGAGGAGGCGATCAGGCTGTTCGATCTCGACGGCGTCGGCCGTGCCGCCTCGCGCATGGACTACGCCAAGCTGACCCATCTCAACGGTGTCTGGCTCCGTCGCGCCGAGGATCAGCGTCTCACCGCCGAGGTGGTGGAGCGGCTGGCCGGGCGCGACGATCTCAGCCTCGACTCGGCGGCGCGGGCGCGCATCGCGGCGCTCATGCCAGGGCTGAAAGATCGAGCGAAGACATTTGTTGATCTGGCTGATAATGCGGCGTTTCTGGCACGCAAGACACCGCTGCCGCTGGACCCCAAAGCCGCTGCGCTGCTGACCCCGGAGGCGCGCGCGATGCTCGGCGCGCTGGCCCCGCATCTCGCCGCCAGCGAGTTCGTCGCCACCGCCCTCGATGCCACGCTGCGCCAGTTCGCCGAGAGCACCGGGCGCAAGCTCGGCCAGGTGGCCCAGCCGCTGCGCGCGGCGCTGACCGGTTCCACCACCAGCCCGGGCATCGACGCCACGCTGGCCGCGCTCGGGCGCGACGAATCGCTTGCCCGGATCCTGGCGGTGGCGGCATGAAGGCGGAGGCGGCAGGGGAGGAAACGGTGCAGGTGGGCGGCGGCGCAGCATGAGCGGGTCGGCGAGACGCCATCT
>JAJZFF010000268.1 GCA_021805485.1 Pseudomonadota bacterium | reverse complement strand
CGATACCCGAGCCGCTCTACCGGCTCGAACCGAGCCGCGCGGCCGCCGCGCGAATGCACGCGCTGGCCGATTACGGGGCGATGCACGTCAAGCTCTACGAAGAGATCACGCGCCATGGCCGCGTTGCCCTGTCCTACGATTATCCGGTCATGGTGAACGAGCGGTATCTGATGTCGCCATCGCCGATTCCGGCCTTCGACAACCCGAAGCTGCATATGAACCCGGCCATGCAGCTCTTCGGCGCGGGGCGCGAGAAGCGCATCTACGCGGTGCCGCCGTTCACGGCGGTGCGGTCGCTGGATTTCGAGGATCATCCGTTCGACCCCCGCCGCGCGAACGCCGCCTGCGCCCTGTGCGGCGCGCGGGACACCTATCTCGACGAAATCGTCGCGGATGATCGCGGCGGCAGAATGTTCGTCTGCTCGGATACCGATTGCTGCGAGACGCGGCGGGAGATAGCGCCATGACGCTGCTGGAGGCGCGGGACCTCCGCAAGCGGTTCGGCCCGGTCGCCGCGCTGGACGATGTTTCGCTGTCGCTGCGCCGGCGCGAGATCGTGGCGATCGTCGGCGAGAGCGGCTCCGGCAAGTCCACCCTCCTGAACGTCCTGAGCGGCCGCACAGCACCCGATTCGGGAGGCGTGCTCTACGACGATGGCGAGGGCCTGTCGCCGATCGCCGGGCGCGGCGAGGCGCGGCTGCGGCACCTGCAGCGCACCCGCTGGGGCTTCGTCCAGCAGGACCCGCGGCAGGCGCTGCGGCTGTCGATCACGGCGGGCGGCAATATCGGCGAGCGGCTGATGGTCTCCGGCGCGCGGCATTACGGCGACATCCGCGCCACCGCCGCGCGATGGCTCGAAACCGTCGAGATCGATCCGGCGCGGCTCGACGATCTGCCCCGCACCTTCTCCGGCGGCATGCTCCAGCGCCTGCAGATCGCCGCGACCCTGGTGACCGAGCCCGAACTCGTCTTCATGGACGAGCCGACCGGCGGGCTCGACGTTTCCGTCCAGGCGCGGATTCTCGACCTGGTGCGCGGCCTCGTGCGCCGGCTCGGCCTCGCGGTCCTCCTCGTCACCCACGACATCGGCGTGGCGCGCCTGCTCGCCGACCGGCTCGTGGTGATGCGCCACGGCCGGATCGTCGAGACCGGATTGACCGATCAGGTGCTGGACGATCCGCACCATGAATACACCCAGCTCCTCGTCTCCTCGGTGCTGCCCGCATGATCGTGCTCGACGCCGCCGGGCTGGAGAAAACCTTCGTGCTGCACCTGCAGAACGGCACCCGGCTGCCGGTGCTGCGCGGCGCCGGGCTGACGCTGCGCGCCGGCCGGTGCGTCGCGCTGACCGGCCCTTCGGGTGCCGGAAAATCCACCCTGTTGCGGGCGCTCTACGGAAACTACCGGGTCGGCGCCGGATCGATCCGCGTCCGCCATCGCGGCACGATGACGGAAATGGCCGACGCGCCGCCGGAGCGCGTGATCGAGATCCGGCGCGAGACGCTGGGCTATGTCTCCCAGTTCCTGCGCGCCATGCCGCGCCTCGCCGCGCGCGACGTCGTCGCCGCCCCCCTGCTCGACCGTGGCGCCGCCGCGGAGGCCGCCGCCGCGCGGGCAGGGGCGATGCTGGACCGGCTCGGCATTCCAACCCCCCTGCATGCCCTGCCGCCGGTGACGTTCTCCGGCGGCGAGCAGCAGCGGGTGAACCTCGCCCGCGCCTTCGCCTGCGAGTGGCCGATCCTCCTCCTCGACGAGCCGACCGCCTCGCTCGATGCCGCCAACCGCGACATCGTGATCGGGCTGATGCGCGAGGCGAAGGCTCGCGGCGCGGCCCTGCTCGGGATATTCCACGACCGGCACGTCCGCGACGCGGTGGCGGACGAAACCCTGCCGCTCGAACCCCTGAAGGAAAGCGCATGACGACGTTCACCAATGCAAGGCTCGTGTTGCCCGACGAAATCCGCGACGGCAGCCTGTCCGTCGCGCAGGGCCGGATCGCGGCGTTCGGCGGCTCCGGCGGTGATGTCGATCTCGAGGGCGATTACCTCATTCCGGGCATCATCGACCTGCACACCGACAATCTGGAACGCCAGACCCAGCCGCGCAGCAACGCGCGCTGGCCGTCACGTTCCGCCCTGCTGACGCATGACGCGCAATGCGCTGCGGCCGGCATCACGACGGTGTTCGACGCCCTCTGCCTCGGCGATATCGGCTTCGGCAAGGCCCGCAACCAGACCTTCGAGGACGCCTTCGTCGACCTTCGCGCCCTGTTGCCGCTCGGCGCCCTCAAGAGCGAGCACTTCCTGCATCTGCGCTGCGAACTCCCCGCGCCCGAAATGCCCGGCATGCTGGCCCGCGCCATCGACGACGATCGCGTGCGGCTGATCTCGCTGATGGATCACAGCCCCGGTTTGAGCGGGCAGTATGCGGATGTCGAGCGTTACCGGCAGATGCGGCGCGACGAGGGCGTCGCCGAGGGCGAGCTCGACACCATCATCGCCGAGTTGCAGGACAATCATCACGCCTATCACGGCCCGAACCGCGCCTTCGTGATCGCCGAGGCGCGGCAGCGCGGCATTCCGCTCGCCTCCCACGACGATCACACCGAGGCCGATGTGGCGCGCAACGCGGAGGAAGGGATCGGGATCGCCGAATTTCCCGTCTCGCTCGCCGCCGCGCGGGCCGCCCGCGCGCGCGGCATGCGCAGCATCGCCGGCGCGCCGAACATCGTGCGCGGCGGGTCGCATTCCGGCAATGTCGCGGTGCTCGACCTGGTCCGCGAGGGCCTGCTCGATGCGCTGGCCTCGGACTACGTGCCAGCGTCCATGCTGGAAGCGGTGTTCTGCCTCGCCGCGCGCGAGATCCTGCCGCTGCCCGCCGCGATCGGGCTGGTCACCGCGGGGGCCGCGGACATCGCCGGGCTCGACGATCGCGGCCGGCTCGCCGTCGGACTGCGGGCCGATCTCGTGCAGGTGCGGGTCTACGAGGGCCTGCCGGTGGTCCGGTCCGTCTGGCGGGAGGGCGTGCGCATTGCCTGAACCCCACCGCGCCGCCGTCTACTACGTTCCCGAACCGGATGATCCGCTCTGGTCGCGGGGCTGCGCCTGGCTCGGCCGCGATCCGCTGAGCGGAGAGCGCCTGCCCCAGCCGCCGGTCGCCGGACTCGAGGGCATGACGGAGTCGCCAAGGCGCTACGGCTTCCACGCGACGCTGAAGCCGCCGATGGCGCTGCGGCACGGGCTCGACGCCTTCATCGCCGATGCGGCGGCGCTGGCCGCGCGGATGCGGCCCTTCGACCTGCCGCCCCTCGACATCGCCAACCTGCACGGCTTCCTCGCCCTGTGCCTCGCCGGGGCGTGCCCGCCGATGCGCGACCTCGCGGATGCCTGCGTCGCCGAACTCGATCACCACCGCGTGCCGGAGGACGCGGCGGCGCGGGCGCGGCGCGCCGAAGGCCGCCCCGCCGCCGAGCGCGCGTATATCGAGCGGTGGGGCTATCCGCTGGTGTTCGATGCGTTCCGCTTCCACATGACGCTGACCGACCGGATCGCGGACAATCCGCTCGTCCCCGCCGCCGCCGCGCATTTCGGCGAGACCCTGGCCGCGTCGCGGCGCGTCACCGGGATCGCCGTCTTCGTGGAAGAGGGCGCGGGGGCGCCGTTCCGTCTGGCCCGCCGCCTGCGCTTCGGCGCCTGATGCCGCGATCGGGCCGCCTCGTGCTGGTCGTCGGCCCGTCCGGCGCGGGCAAGGATACGGTGCTGCGCGAGGCCAGGCGCCACCTCGGGCATGCGCCGGACATCGTGTTCCCCCGGCGCGTCATCACCCGGCCGCCCGATCCGGCGGAGGATCACGAACCGGTCTCCGACGATGAGTTCCAGCGCCGCGCCTTCGCCCTCTCCTGGTCGGCGCATGGCCTGAGCTACGGCATTCCGGCAAGCATCGCCGGCGATCTCGACGCCGGGCGGATCGTCGTGGTCAACGTCTCCCGCGCGATCGTGGCCGATGCGCGGCGCCGCTTTCCCTGTTTCGTCGTCGCGGTGACGGCGGCGCCCGCCATCCTCGCCGCGCGGCTCGCGGTCCGGCGGCGCGAAACCGCGGCCGAAATCGGCGCGCGGCTGGCCCGCGCCGCGGCACCGGTCGAGGCCGATGCCGTCGTCGCCAACGAAACCACGCCGGAAGCGGCGGGGGCGGCGTTTCTCGGCATCCTGCTCCGCTGCCGCGACCTGCCCTGCCTGCCGTGATGCGGCGGGCGCCCCGCCGCTAGAGCACTCTCCGATCCTGTTGGATCGGATAACGATGCTCTACGGCTCGAACACCAGTTGCACGCGCGGCGCCGGATAGATCGACAGGCCGAATTCGATCGGCGCCCCGCCCTCCGCGATGTTCAGGGATTCCGTGGCCAGCAGGGCGTCGCTGCGGGCCATGCGCAGCAGCCGCGCCTCGCGCGCATCCGGCTGGCGGGCGCAGACGCGCGTCCACTTGCGCGTGTAGTCGGCGATCCCGAGCGCGGCCAGCGCCGCGGTGATCGACCCGCTGTGCCGCAGCGCCTCCAGCAGTCCCGGCAGTGCCCGCGCGGGGAAAATGTGCCGCGACAGCGAGATCGGCGTCGAATCCGCCGAGCCGATGCGCTCCAGCAGGATCACCGGTTGCGCCGGCGCCAGCCGCAGCGCCTCGGCGGCGGCGGCGGCTTCGGGCAGGGTGTCGAGGGCGGTTTCCTCCAGCATCAGGATATCGCCGAGCGGCGTGCGGTTGTGGCCGCGCACCCATTCCGAGAATCGCGGCCGCTGGCCGATCCGGTAATCCAGCACCTCCTCCGCCACGAACGACCCCCGTCCATGCTCGGTGCGGATGATGCGCGCCTTGGCCAGTTCCTCCAGCGCGCGGCGAACGGTGTGGCGGTTGACGCCGTAGCCCTGGGCGAGCCGCGCCTCGGTCGGCAACCTCGTGTCGTGCGGGTAGACCCCCTCGCGAATGTCGCGGGCCAGCGCGTTGGCGATCTGGCTCCAGAGGGCCTCACCCCGTTTGCGTTCGAAATCCATGCCTAGCAGATGCCGGAAACGGCGGCCCGAATCCAGAGATGGCCGGCCTCAGGCGGCATCAGCCCGCTTGCCGCCGCCGGGGCTTCGGTGCCGCCGCCGCCGGCGCGGCCGGGAACCGGGCGGGCGCGGGCGGCGAAACACGCCGGACGTCCGCCGGGTCGATCACCCGCAGGTCGCGATACACGCCGCCCTCGCGGCTGAAATGCGGATTGTAGAACGGGTCGCGTTTCAGCGCTTCGTCCCATCTTTCGCGCATCGTCTCGTTTTCCAGCATGAACCGCGCCAGCTTGCTCTCGTCGAAATCGTCGCCCCGGCTCAGGCTCTCGCGATGTTCGCAGACCGCGTCGGCGCTGAAGATGATGCGGTATCCCGCCTGCCTGATCTTCATGCAGAGATCGACGTCGTTGAACGCCACGCTCAGCCCGTCCTCGTCGAAGCCGCCAGCCGCCGCGAACGCCTCGCGGCGGACCAGCATGCACGCGGCGGTCACCGCAGAAACCTCGCGGCAGGCGATGGCATTGGCGATGTAGCCCGGCTTGTCGGCCGGCAGTCCGCGGAAACTGTGATCGGCGATCCCGCCGACGCCCAGAACCACGCCGGCATGCTGCACGGTCTCGTTCGGATAGAGCAGTTTCGCGCCG
The DNA here is from genome assembly GCA_021805485.1 of Pseudomonadota bacterium. The sequence goes on along the minus strand of JAJZFF010000268.1, from coordinate 1,122 downwards.
ACCGCGCCCACGCCCGGATCGGCCAGCGCCTCGTTCAGCATCGTGCGCAGCCATTCCGGGTCGCTCACGAACACGTCGTTGTTCATGAACAGCAGGAACGGATGCCGCGCCGCCTCCACCCCGCGATTGTTGATGCGCGAGTAGTTGAACGGCTCGGCGATGCGGATCACCCTCGTGTCCGGCAGGTTGCCCTGCTCGGCGGCGAAACCCTCCGCCTCCTCGTCCTGCGACCAGTTGTCGAGGAGCAGAATCTCGTAGCGCACCCCGCGCGTCACCGCCCGGATCGCCTCGACGCATTCGCGCGTCATCCCGATATGGTCGCGATACGGGATCAGGATCGAAACGCCGGGGTCCTCGCTCATGCGGAAGCTGGTGCGGTAGCAGGTCAGCCCGCCCCGCCGTTCGGACCGCGCCGCCAGGCCCCGCCGCTTCAGATGCGCGGCCACGGCGGCGGCGCCGGCCAGCGCCGCCTTCGGCTTGGCCGCGCCGGAGCCGGCGGTCGATTGCGGCGTGATCCGCCAGTGATACAGGATTTCCGGCACGTGGTGGATCTCGTGCGCGCCGAGCCGCTCGACCAGGCGGAGCAGCAGGTCGTGGTCCTGCGCGCCGTCCAGCTGCGGGTCGAGCCCGCCGGCGGCGCGCACCAGCCCCGCCTCGGCGACGACCAGATGGCAGATATAGTTCACGTCGAGCAGCAGCCGGTAATTGAAGTCCGGCTTGAAATTGGGCTCGGAAACCTGGCCGCGCCGGTCGATCTTGTCCTCGTCGGAATAGAGCAGCCGCGCGCCGGTGGCGGCCTGCGCCCGCATCATCGCATCGAGCGCGCAGGGTTCCATCACGTCGTCATGATCGAAGAAGGCGATGAAATCGCCGTTCGCCGCCTCGATCGCCCGGTTGGTCGCGCCGGCGATCCCGGCATTGGCCTTGCGGATCTGCACGCGGATGCGCGGATCGGCTTCGGCGAGGCGCTTCATCAGCGCGGCCAGCCGCGCATCGCCGCTGCCATCGTCCACCAGGATGAGTTCCCAGTTCCGGTAGGTCTGCGCGCGCACGGAATCCACCGCGGTGACGAACTCGCCGTGATCGGGCCGGTAGACCGGGCAGATGACCGAGACCAGCGGC
>JAJZFF010000228.1 GCA_021805485.1 Pseudomonadota bacterium | reverse complement strand
ACAACCGCCTGACCTACCGCACGATGAAGCTGCGCGGCGCCCGCTACTGGCAGGGCCTCGTGCTGTTCATGCTGGTCTGCGGCCTCGGCGCCATCGCCAATATCGGCATCGCCGGCGCGCTCTATCATTTGGGTGAGGCCAACGGCCTCGCCGCCAGCGCCGCCGGCTCGGCGATCGGCGTGGTCTGGAACTACGCGGTCTCCGCCACCCTGGTCTGGCGCGTGCGATGAGCGCGCAAAATCCGTGCGTGCGATGAGCGCGCAAAATCCGTGCGTGCGATGAGCGCGCGGAATCGATGCGTGCGATGAGCACGCGGAATCGATGCGTGCGATGAGCACGCGGGGTCGGTGCCCGCGATGACCGCGCCGGACCGGTCCGGGCGATGAGAAGCCGGGCCTGGCTGGCGGCCCTGGCCGGCCTCACCCTCCTTCGCCTCGTCCTCGCCGCCCTCATTCCGCTCTCGCCGGACGAGACCTATTACTGGCTGTGGTCGAAGCACCTCGCCACCGGCTATTACGACGACGCGCCGCTGATCGCGCTCTGGATCCGCGCCGGCACCGCCCTCGCCGGCAACGGCGCGCTCGGCATCCGCCTGCTCTCGCCGCTCTCCGCCGCCATCGGCACGCTGCTGCTCTGGCGCGCCGGCGAGGATCTCTTTCCCAACCGCCGCGCCGGCCTCACCGCAGCGCTCCTGCTCAACGCGACCCTGGTGCTGAACGCCGGCGCCATCATCACCACGCCGGACACACCGCTCCTGTTGTTCTGGACGGCTTCGCTCTGGGCGATGGCGCGCTGGCTCGCCACCGGCGACGACCGCTGGGTCCTCGCCGCCGGGCTCGCCGCGGGCCTCGGCTTCGAGGCCAAATACACCGCCGCCCTGCTCTTCGTCGCCATCGGCCTGTTCATGCTGGTCACGCGGGAGGGCAGGGCGGGGCTGCGCCGGAAGCTGCCCTGGCTCGGCCTGCTGCTCGGCCTGCTGGCGATGCTGCCGGTGGTCCTGTGGAACGCGGCGCATGGCTGGGCGAGCTTCGCCAAGCAGGGCGGCCGCTCCGCGCATCTCGACCTTGCCGGCCTGCCCGGCCACCTGCTCGGGCTGGTCGGCGGTCAGGTGGGCCTCGCCACCCCGATCGTCCTCGGCCTGATGGCCTGGGGCGTCTGGTCGCTGCGGCGCGACCGCTCCGCCCCGGCCCGACTGGTCCTGCTCGCCGTGCTGGTGCCCGCCGCCGTCTTCGCCGAGCACACGCTCTCCGGCCCGGTGCAGGCGAACTGGCCCGCCATCCTCTACCCCGGCGCCGCCCTCGCCGCCGGCGCCATCGCCCCGCGCATCGCCCGCGCCTGGCTGCGGGCCGCCGCGGCGCTCGGCTTCCTGCTCGCCGCGATCGTCTGGCTCCAGGCCGCCGCCGCCCCGTTCCCGCTGCCCCCGCACCGCGACCCGACCGCGATCCGCCTCGCCGGCTGGAAGGCGCTGGCGCGCGAGGTCGCCCGCGCCGCCGCGTCGCGCCACCTCACCGTGATCGCCAGCACCGACTACAGCACCCTGTCCGAACTCGCGCACGACCTGCCGCCCCGCTTCGCCGTGGTCGGAATCGGCCCGCGCTGGCGCTTCTTCGCCGCCCCGCCGGCCGCGCCCGGCACGCCGGTCCTGCTGGTCGAACCGTCCTGGCTCGCCGGCTTCGCCGCAGGCGAGGTCGCCGCCGCCGTCCCCGCCGGCCATGCCGCCCGCCGCCGCGCCGGCGTCGCGATCGAATCCTACGTCCTGTCCGCCGCCCGGCTCGCCGCCGCCCCCGCCGCAATCATGAGGCCCAAGCAATGACCCGCCTGCCCACCGCCGAGGATGTTCTCGCCGCCCGCGCCCTGATCGCCCCGCACATCGTCCGCACCCCGGCGCTGCGCTCTCCCGTCCTTGATGACCGGACCGGCGCGGACGTCTTCATCAAGGCCGAGCCGCTGCAGCGCACCGGCAGCTTCAAGCTGCGCGGCGCGACCAACGCGATCCTGAAGCTCGCCCCTGCGGTCCGCGCCCCCGGCGTCGTCGCCTATTCCTCGGGCAATCACGGCCAGGCGGTGGCCTGCGCCGCCGCCGCCCTCGGGATTCCCGCCACCATCGTGATGCCGCGCGACGCCCCCGCCATCAAGCGCGACTCGACCGCCGCCTGGGGGGCCGACATCGTGCAGTACGACCGCCGCACCGAGGACCGCGAGGCGATCGGCGCCGCCATCGCCGCCCGCACCGGCGCCGCCCTGATCCCCCCCTACGACCATCCGGACGTGATCGCCGGGCAGGGCACCCTCGCCCTCGAACTGGTGGAGGATGCGCGGGCGGCGGGCGCCGAACTCGATCTCGTCTTCGTCTGCACCGGCGGCGGCGGCCTGACCGCCGGCTGCGCCCTCGCCCTCGAACACGCCTCGCCCGCGACCCGGCTGATCGCCGTCGAGCCCGAGGGCTGGGACGATACCGGCCGCTCGCTGGCCGCCGGCACCCGCCTCGCCAACGACGGCGCGGGCTCCGCGCTCTGCGACGCGCTGATGGCGATGACGCCCGGCGAACTCACCTTCGCGCTCAACGCGCCCCGCCTCGCCGGCGCCGTCGCCGTCGGCGAGTCGCAGGTGCTCGCCGCGATGGGCTTCGCGCTGCGCCATCTCAAGCTCGCGGTCGAGCCCGGCGGCGCGGTGGCGCTGGCGGCGGTGCTGGCCGAGGCGCTGCCGCTCGACGGCCTGGCGGTGGGAGTCGTTCTCTCCGGCGGCAATGCCGATCCCGGAACGCTGGCCCGCGCCCTCGAAGTCACCTGCTGACGGTCTCCGATTCAGCCTTTTTTAACCCCCACCCCCGATACTCCGCCCCGAAAGGTGGCAAGGGGTTCATGGCGCAGCGCAAGAAGAAGGGCGGCAAGGGGGGCGATCAGGCGGTCAACCTGATCATCCGCCGCGAGGAGATCGTCGAGGGCGGCCATCACGGCGGCGCCTGGAAGGTCGCCTATGCCGACTTCGTGACCGCGATGATGGCCTTCTTCCTGCTGATGTGGCTGATCAACGCGACGACCGAGGCGCAGCGCGTCGGCCTCGCCGACTATTTCAGCCAGGCCAACGTGCTCAACCGCGCCGCCTCCGGCGAGGGCAAGCCGTTCGGCGGCAGCACCCCGTTCGACAAGGGCGCCCTCTCGTCGGATCGCGGGGCGGTGCGCGTCACCGTCGGCCACAACCCGGTCTCCTACCAGGTGCCGCACACGCCGCAGGGCCAGCAGATCCGCCCGGATCATCCCACCGGCAACGACATGGTGAACACCTCGCCCGGCGCCGGCCACAAGCCGCGTGCCTCCGGCGCCACCGCGTCGAACGCGGCGCCGAAGCCCGCGCCCGAGTTGCAGAAGCCCGCTTCGCCCGCCGCCGGGGCGCGGTCCGCGCCGTCCGGCGAGAAGGCCGCCGCCGGCACCGGCGGCGCCATCGGCGGCCTCGCCCCCGGCAATCTCGGCGAAGCCCGCTTCAGGACCGCGGGTTCCGAGATCCGGCAGATGATGGCGCAGGACCCGGATCTGGCGTCGCTCTCGAAACAGGTCAGCGTCCACGTCACGCCGCGGGGCCTGCGCATCCAGATCATGGACGCGCACAAGCGGCCGATGTTCGCGCTCGGCTCGGCCCGGCCGAACCCGATGACGCTGGAACTGCTCACCAAGATCGCGCCGATCCTGTCCCGGCTGGGCGACCGGATCCGCATCGCCGGCTACACCGATGCCCGGCCCTATGTCGCCGGTCCCAAGGACAACTGGGACCTGTCCGTCGAGCGCGCGAACGCGACGCGCGCGGTCCTGGTCAAGGCCGGCTTTCCGAAGCGGCTGATCGCGCGCGTGAGCGGCTATGCCGACCGCAAGCTGCTCATCCCATCCAATCCGCTGGCGGCAGCCAATCGGCGGGTGGGAATACTGGTGGTGCGTCCGGCACTGCCGGAAGGGGTCAAAACAGATGGTGCCAAGGCGCCATGACCCGAACGGAGATGCAATGTTCTGAGATTTCGGTGAAATATGCTCACTTTGGGAGGCGTTGCATTCCTGCTCGTCTGCGTGTTCGGCGTCTTTATCGTGACGGGCGGGGCGATCGGTCCGCTGCTGAAATCGATGCCCTTCGAACTCATCACGATCGGCGGCGCCGCGGTCGGCACCTTCGTGGCCGGCAACTCGATGCACGACATCAAGCACACGCTGGCCGGCTTCAAGAAGGTGCTGCGCGGCGGCGCCTTCAAGAAGGCCGACTACACTGACCTGCTGTGCCTGCTGTTCTACCTTGTCCGCCTCGCCGCGACGCGCGGCGCCATGGCGCTGGAGCCGCATATCGAGCGTCCGGAGGAAAGCCCGGTCTTCAAGCACTTCCCGGCCATCCTCAAGAACGAGGAAGCCACCGCGATCATCTGCGACTATCTGCGGATGGTCGGCATGAACGCCGACGATCCGCACCAGATCGAGGACGTGATGGCCCGCGAACTGCGCAAGACCCTGGCCGAGGAGCTGCACGGCGCCCACACGCTGCAGACGATGGCGGACGGCCTGCCCGCGCTCGGCATCGTCGCCGCGGTGCTCGGCGTGATCAAGACGATGGCGCATATCAGCCAGCCGCCCGCCGTGCTCGGCGAAATGATCGGCGAGGCGCTGACCGGCACCTTCCTCGGCGTGCTGCTCGCCTATGGCGTGGTGGGGCCGCTCTCGGTGCGGCTGCGCGGCGTGGTCGAGGAGGATTCCCGTTATTTCGAGGTGATCCGCGCGGTGCTGGTCGCGCATCTGCACGGCAACGCGCCGCAGGTCAGCGTCGAGGTCGGCCGCAAGATGGTGCCCAACCTGTTCATGCCGACCTTCCAGGAACTGGAGGAATCCGTGGAGTCCCTCAAGATCGCCGCCTGACCGTCCTCAACCCTGGCCGCCGAGATGGCGCTGCATGATCACCACGTCGATCCAGCGGCCGAACTTGAACCCCACATCGCGGAGCGTCCCCACCCGCTGGAAACCGAGACTGGCATGCACCCCGATCGAGCCGACATTCTCCGAATCGCCGATCACGGCGAGCATCTCCCGGAATCCGGCGGCGCGCGCCTCGTCGAGCAGCCGCGCGACCAGCGCCTTGCCCACCCCCTGGCCGCGCACGTCCTCGCGCACATAGACGCTGTCCTCGGCGGTGAACCGGTAGGCCGAGCGGGCGCGGTACTGGTCGAAATAGGCGAAGCCGAGAATGCCCGTCGCATCGGCGGCGACCACCCAGGCGCGTCCCGCGCCGGTGACCTCGCGAAACCGCGCCGTCAGCGCTTCGAGGGAGGGCGGCACCTCGTCGAACGTTCCGGTCCCCTCCAGCACGTGATGGGCATAGATCGCCTGGCAGGCGGGCAGGTCTTCCGGGGCGGCGGGGCGGATATCCATGGTCGCGTGCTCCTTGGCAGATCGCTGCCTGATCCAGCACCGCCGGGGCCGAAACGCAAGACCCGTTTCGCGGCGGGTTCAAATCTATGGAAAAAGCGTCCGCACATGTGCTAACGGAGTGTTGAATGTTTGATTTGATATTTGATTTCGTAACCGGGTGCGGTTTTGGCACCCCGCGGCGCCGGTTCACGGCGTGGCAGACCGGCAGGCGCGCCCCGGACGAAAGATCTATCGCAACGGGGAAAGATCTTGTCTGATGAGCGAGACAATCGAGCCGGTGGATGCCGCGCCGGATGGCGGCAGGGAGCTTCACGTGCGCGTGCTGGCGGTCAGGGCCGCGGCCCGGTTCCACGGAATCGACCTCGATCCTGAACTCCTGCGCAAGGAGGGCGGCGGCGCGCCGCCATCCTCCGCCGGTCTCGTCGAATGGACGCGCGATGCCGGGCTCTGGGCCCGCGCGATCCGCGTCAATTTCCGCCAGCTCCTCAAGATCGAGACGACGGCGCCGGTCATCCTGCTGCTGAAGGATGGCGGCGCGGCGATCATGGTCGCCGCCGACCGCGAGCGCGCCGTCGTGTTCCTGCGCGACCCCCGCGCCCCGCAGGGCACCGCGCCCGTCCCGGTCGACGAGCTGCAGCTCGGCCAGCTGTGGGACGGCACGGTGCTCCTCGTCCGCGGCGAGCGCGGCGAGGACGATGCCGAGCCGGTCTTCAACTTCGCGCTCCTCTTCCGCATGGTCTGGCGCGAGAAGCGCATCCTGCGCGACATCGCGATCAGCTCGGTCACGCTCACCGTGCTGCAGGTGATCCCGGCGCTGCTGGTCATGGTCGTGCTCAACTCGGTGATCGAGTACCACGCGATGAACACGCTGGCGCTGATCTCGATCGTCTTCGTCATCGCCATCCTCTGGGAGGCGGTGCTCACCTGGGGCCGGCAGATGATGCTGGTGATGCTCTCCACCAGGCTCGACGCCCGGCTGAACCTGATGATCTTCGACCGGCTGATGACGATCCCGATCGAGTTCTTCGAGCGCAACCAGGCCGGCCAGATCGGCTACAAGGTCGGCCAGATCTACCGCGTGCGGGACTTCATCACCGGCCGGCTGCTGACCACCTTCATCAACATCTTCATGATCGCGCTGGTCCTGCCGATCCTGTTCTACCTCAACGCCTTCCTCGCCTGGACGGTGCTGATCGCCTCGGCCACCATCGCCGTCATCATCACCGCCTTCCTGCCCGCGCTTGCCCGGCTGACCGGCCGCATCATCGAGGCCGAGAGCCGGAAGGGCGCGGTGCTGGTCGAAAGCCTCTACGGCGTGCGCACGGTCAAGGCGCTGGCACTCGAAAAGGTCCGCTCCGATGACTGGGACGGCCGGGTGGCGCTCACCAGCCAGCTCAATCTCGAGATGGGCCG
>JAJZFF010000076.1 GCA_021805485.1 Pseudomonadota bacterium | reverse complement strand
GCCAGCGCGTCGGGGTCCGCCGTTGTGGTGCGCAGGTGGAATTCGGGCGCTTCCGGCGGTTCGTAGGGGCTGTCGATGCCGGTGAAGTTGCGGATCTCGCCGGCATCGGCCTTGCGGTAGAGGCCTTTCGGGTCGCGCTGGCGGCAGACCTCGATCGGCGTGTCGACGAAGACCTCGTGGAACAGGCCGGGCTCGACGAGTTCGCGCGCCATGTTGCGCTCGGCGCGGAAGGGCGAGATGAAGCTGACCAGCACGATCATGCCGGCATCGGCGAAGAGCTTCGCCACCTCGGCGACGCGGCGGATGTTCTCCACCCGGTCGGTATCGGTGAAGCCGAGGTCGCGGTTGAGGCCGTGGCGGACATTGTCGCCATCGAGCAGGTAGGTGTGCGCGCCGAGCAGGTGCAGCTTCGTCTCCAGCGCGTTGGCGATGGTCGACTTGCCGGAGCCGGACAGGCCGGTGAACCAGAGGATCGCCGGGCGGTGGCCGTTCAGCGCCTCGCGGGCGGCGCGGTCGATGGTCAGCGCCTGGCGGTGGATGTTGCTCGCGCGGCGCAGCGGATGGCGGATCATGCCGGCGGCGACGGTGGCGTTGGTCATCCGGTCGATCAGGATGAAGGCGCCGGTGCGCGGGTTCAGCGTGTAGGGGTCGAAGGCGACCGGGGTGGCGAGGGCGACATTGACCGAGCCGACCTCGTTCAGCGTGAGCGAATCGGCGGCGAGTTCGTCGAAATTGTTGACGTTGACCTTGTGCTTGATGCGCGAGACGACGCCGGAGACCGTCGCGGTGCCGAGCTTGACGATATAGGGCCGGCCGGCGAAGAGCGGCGCCTCGGCCATCCAGACGAGGTCGGCGGCGAACTGGTCGGCGACGTCCGGCCGGGCGCCGGGACTGGCGAGCACGTCGCCGCGGGAGAGATCGACCTCGTCGGCGAGGGTGAGGGTGACGGCATCGCCGGCGCGGGCGGCGGGGCGGTCGCCATCGGCGGTGACGATGCGGGCGATGCGGGTGAGCTGGCCGGAGGCGGCGACCACCACCTCGTCGCCCGGCTTCACCTCGCCGCCGGCGAGCGTGCCGGCATAGCCGCGGAAATCGGCGTCCGGCCGGTTGACCCATTGCACGGGGAAGCGGAACGGCCCGGCGCCGGTGCCGCCGGGCTCGAGGGTCTCCAGATGCTCGAGCAGGGTGGGGCCGTCATGCCAGGGCATGCGCGCGCTGCGATGGGCGACGTTGTCGCCATGGCGGGCGGAGAGCGGGATCGGGGTGATCGTCTCGAAATGGAACCGCGCGGCGAGGGCGCGGAATTCCTCGGCGATGGCGTCGAAGCGCGCCTGGTCGAAGCCGATCAGGTCGATCTTGTTCACCGCGAGGACGACGTGGCGGATGCCGAGCAGGTCGGCGATGAAGGCGTGCCGGCGGGTCTGGGTCAGCAGGCCCTGGCTCGCGTCGACGAGCAGGATGGCGAGCTGCGCGGTGGAGGCGCCGGTGGCCATGTTGCGGGTGTACTGTTCGTGGCCGGGCGTGTCGGCGATGATGAACTTGCGCCGCCTCGTCGCCATGAAACGGTAGGCGACGTCGATCGTGATGCCCTGCTCGCGCTCGGCCTCGAGCCCGTCGACGAGGAGGGCGTAGTCGATATTGGCGCCGTCGGTGCCGTATTTGCGCGAATCGCGTTCGAGGGCGGCGCGCTGGTCGTCGGGGATGTTGTCGGTGTCGAACAGCAGCCGGCCGATCAGGGTGGACTTGCCGTCATCGACCGAGCCGCAGGTCAGCAGGCGCAGCAGCGAGCGGGAGGCGGTCGTGCTCATCTCGTTCATCAGAAATATCCCTCGCGCTTCTTCTTTTCCATCGCCGCCGCATCGTCGTGGTCGATCAGCCTTCCCTGGCGCTCGGAGACGCGGGATTCGCGCATTTCGGCGAGCACCGCCTCGAGCGTTTCGGCATCGGACTCGATCGCGGCGGTGAGCGGGTAGCAGCCGAGCGTGCGGAAGCGGACCCTGCGCAGCTGCGGCACCTCGCCGGGGCGGAGGGGGAGGCGGTCGTCATCGACCATCAGGAGCTGGCCGCCGCGCTCGACCACCGGGCGCTCCTTCGCGAAATACAGCGGCACGACGGGGATGTTCTCGCGGGCGATGTAGTTCCAGATATCCGCCTCGGTCCAGTTGGAGAGCGGGAAGACGCGCATGGTCTGGCCGGGGGCGAGGCGGGTGTTGAACAGGTTCCAGATTTCCGGCCGCTGCGCCTTCGGGTCCCACCCGTGGCCGGCGGTGCGGACCGAGAAGATGCGCTCCTTGGCGCGGGATTTTTCCTCGTCGCGCCGGGCGCCGCCGAAGGCCGCGTCGAACTGCAGCTCGTCGAGCCCGGCCTTCAGCGTTTCGGTCTTCATCACCTGCGTGTAGGTCGAGGCGCCGTAGTCGAACGGGTTGACGCCGCGGGCGGCGGCCTCGGCGTTGTGGCGGACGATGAGGCGGAGGCCGAGGCGCCGCACCGTTTCGTCGCGGAAACGGATCATCTCGCGGAATTTCCAGCCGGTATCGACATGCATCAGCGGGAAGGGCGGCTTCGCCGGGTAGAACGCCTTCATCGCCAGATGCAGCATCACCGAGCTGTCCTTGCCGATCGAATAGAGCATCACCGGGTTGCGGAACCCCGAAGCGGTTTCGCGGATGATCTCGATGCTTTCCGCCTCGAGCGCCGCGAGATCGGCATCGAGCGCGCCGGTTGCAATGTCGGTCATGGTCATGACGGCCCCGTTTCCGTAAGGAATATCCTTTCGAAAACAGAAACGCCTCCGGCCCGCAAGAGCCGGAGGCGAATTGAGCAGAAACCGGTTCCCGGCCGGGCCGCGGAGAGTATGCTGTGCCCCGCTTGCCCGGCCGGGCGGAAAAACGGTTCGCCCTTACTTGCCGGCCTTTTCCTTGGGCAGCGGCACCGCGACGAACAGGGCCTGGTTGCCGCGCATCACCCGCAGCGCGATCGCCTTCGCCTTCGCGGCTTCGGCCTTGCGGATCGCGGCGACCGCCTGGTCGGGGTTGTTCACCGTCATGCTGCCGACGCCGACGATGACGTCACCCGAGCGCAGCCCGGCCTCGTCGGCCGGGGAGTTCGGCGCGACATGGGCGATCAGCGCGCCCGAGACATTGTCCGGCAGGTTGAGCTGCTGACGGGCGGCATCGCTCAGCGGGGCGAGGGAGAGGCCGAGTTCCGGCTTGTGCATGGCCGGGCCGCTCTGGCTGCCGCCCGGCGCGAACGCCGCCTCGGCATTGGCCGGCATCTTCTCGACGCGCAGGTTCAGCTCGTGCGACGCGCCGCCGCGCAGATAGGTGATGCTGGCCTTGCCGTCCGGCTTGATGCCGGAGATGGCGAGGGCGAGTTCGCGCGGGTCGCGCACCATCTTGCCATCGACCTTGGTGATGATGTCGCCGGGCTTCAGGCCGGCCTTGGCCGCCGGCCCGTTCGGCATGGTCTCGGCGATCAGCGCGCCGTCGGCGCGGCCGTCATGCACGGGAACGCCCATGGCCTGGGCCATTTCCGGCGTGATCGTCTGCACCTGCACGCCGATGAAGCCGCGGGTGACGTGGCCGGACTTGATCAGCTCGTCGGCGATCCGCCTGACCATGTCGGAGGGGATCGAGAAGCCGATCCCGACCGAGCCGCCGGACGGCGTGAGGATCGCGGTGTTCACGCCGATGACCTCGCCGCGCTGGTTGAGCAGCGGGCCGCCGGAATTGCCCTCGTTGATCGGCGCGTCGATCTGGATGAAGCTGTCGTACTGGCCGTCGCCGATGTCGCGGCCGAGGGCGGAGACGACGCCGGTCGTCACCGTTTCGGCGAGGCCGAACGGGTTGCCGATCGCGATCACCCACTGGCCGGGCACGACCTTCGCCGAGTCGCCGAGCTGCAGGTAGGGGAAGGGCTTGTCGCGCTTGACCTTGAGCACCGCGAGATCGGTGCTCGGGTCGGTGCCGACGATCTTGGCCGGCAGCTTCGATCCGTCGGACAGCGTGACGAAGACCGACTTCGCGTTCTTCACCACGTGATTGTTGGTCACGATGTAGCCGTCGGACGAGATGAAGAAGCCCGAGCCCTTGGCTTCCACGGCCTGGGGCTGCTGCGGCTGCGGAAAGGGGAAGGGGAAGGCGAAGGGCATGCCGGGCGGCATGCCGTTCTGCGCCTGCGTGTTGTCGGCCTGCTGGACCTTGAGATGCACGGTCACCGAGACGACCGCGGGGCTGACGTCCTTGACCAGGGGGGCGAAGCTCGGGATCGGCTTGAAGTCCTTCTGGACTTTCGACGTGGCGTCGAACGCCTTGTCGTTGGCGAAGGCGCTGTCGAGCGAAATCGCGGCAAGCGTGCCGCCGGCCAGCATGACGGCGGTGAGGGCAGCGAGCTGCCCGGGCCGGCGGCGGGCGAGGAACAGTTTCATTCAGTCTATCCTTCTTGTTCGGCCGGCGGCGCCGGCGGGAGATGGGCCGCCCCGCGAGGGGGCGCGAGATGCGCCGCCGGGAGCGTCGCAGCAGGCAGGGCGCCGATCCGATACAGTATCCATTCCGCAGGCGGGACAGTTCCCGAAATGGATCGATCGCCCGTATGCGGATATAGCGCGGTTCCTAAACAGCACTATCCCGGCCCCATGAAACTCGTTTCATTCTCGAACATCGACAAGGACGAGTTCCGTTTCTTCCGTGCCGGCCTCGATCACGATCGCGCGTTCCCCGCTCACCGCGACACCGTCGCGCGCGGCGGCGGCCCGCCCGTTGACGGTGACCGCGCCGGTGGCGGGGACGAGATAGGCCGCGCGGCCCGGCGCGATCTCGTGGGTCACGCGTTCGCCGGGCGCAAGACGCGCGGTGAGCACGGCGGCGTCCGCATGCAGGGGGAGCGCGCCGGCCTCGGCATCGCCGGCCCGGCCGCCGGCCAGCACGAGCAGGCCCGAGCCGGCCGCGCGCGGAAAGGCGCGCGTGGCCCAGCCGGGTTCGACGCCGCGGCGGTCCGGCATGATCCAGATCTGGAACAGGCGGGTGGGTTCGTCCTCGAGATTGTATTCGGCGTGGACGATGCCGGTGCCCGCATGCATCACCTGCACGTCGCCGGCGCGGGTGACGCCGCGATTGCCGAGATTGTCCTGATGGGTGATGGCGCCCTGGCGGATGAAGGTGACGATTTCCATGTCGCGATGCGGATGCGGGTCGAAGCCCGTCTGCGGCGCGACCTCGTCGTCGTTCCAGACGCGCAGCGCGCCCCAGCCCATGCGGGCGGGATCGCGATAGCTGCCGAAGCTGAAGTGGTGATGCGCGTTCAGCCATTCGTTGCGGAAACGGCCGATCGAGTCGAAGGGGCGGATGTCGATCATCGTCTTTCTCCTGCACGACCCACCGCGGTGAGGCGTGATATTATTCGATATCGAACGATATAGGCCGTCTCGACCGGCGTTCAATCCCCGGCCGCCGCCAGGCCGAGCCGGCGCAGCAGCGCATCGAGCGCCGCGAGATCCTTGCCGTCGAGCCCGCCCATCGCGGCGGCGATGTCGCCGGCGTGGCGGGGGAACAACTCCTCGATGAAGCGCCGGCCATCGGCGGTGAGGACGACCCGGACGCTGCGGCGGTCTTCCGGGCACTGGACGCGCTCGACAAGGCCGCGGCGGGCCAGCTTGTCGATCACGTCGGTCAGGTTGCCGGGGCTGGTGAGGAGCTTGCGGGTGAGGTCGCGCTGGGTGAGGGGGCCGAGATGCAGCAGCGCCTCGAGCACGCCGAGCTGGACATGGGTCAGGCCGGCGGCGGCCAGCCGCGCCTGCGTGCGGGCGAGAACGGCGTGGCTGGCCCGCATCAGCTTCACATAGGCCCGGACCGCCGCTTCCGTGGCCTCGTCCTCGACGCCGAACATCCGCGCGCCTGTCTACCGGTTCATCAGCACCGCCAGCCGCGCGTGCTCGAGGACATGCCGCGTCACGCCGCCGAGGATGAGCTGGCGGAGGCGGGAATGCGAATAGGCCCCCATGGCGAGCAGGTCGGCGCCGAATTCGGTGACGGCGGCGAGCAGGCCGGCGCCGGCGCTGCGGTCGATGGCGCGGAACTCGGTGATGTCCGCGGCGATGCCGTGCAGTTCGAGATAGCTGGCGAGCTGGTCGGCGGCGGGACCCTGGCGCTGATAGTCGTTCGAGTGGAAGATGCGGACCTGCTGCGCGCCGGAGAGCCAGGGCAGCACGGAGGCGACGGCCGAGGCGCTTTCCGCGGTGCCGTTCCAGGCGATCGCGATCCGGGAGCCGATCATCTCGGCCGGCTCGACCGGGGCGATCAGCGCCGGGCGGCCGGAATCGAACAGCACGGCGTGCAGCGCGTCGGCGGAGGCGACTTCCTCGGCCGATTTCGGATGCGGGACGACGATGAGATCGGACAGGCGCGCCTCGCTGGCGACGAGTTCCTCCTCGCGGCCGACGATCGAGCTGAACCAGGCACTGGCCTGGCCGACGGCGCCGCTGGCGTCGCGCACCGGCGCGCCGACGGCGATGCCGTGGGCCGCGGTTTCGGCGTCGAACAGCGCCGACAGCGCCCTGGCCTCGGTGTTGCCCTCCTTCTCGGTGGTCGCCATCATCTCCTCGATCATGGCGCCGGAGAGCCCTTCGCCCGCGAGGGGGGCCACATCGCGCGTGTCGGTGCGGACGTGAAGGGCGTGGACATGGGCTCGCCAGCGCGCGCCGAGCATCAGCGCCGTGCCAAGCGCGGCACGGGCGGAAGCAACGCCCGCGAGGGGCAGCAGGATCTTGCGGATCGCCATGTTCAGTTCCTCCAGACCGCTACGATGCACACCCCGGCGCCGGCGATCAATACATCGTCGACAGCACGGA
>JAJZFF010000307.1 GCA_021805485.1 Pseudomonadota bacterium | reverse complement strand
ACCGGCGAGCCCGCCGCCAGCACCACTTTCAACGCCAGCATCAGGCGCGACAATTCCCCGCCCGAGGCAACGCGGGCGAGCGGGCCCGGCTCCTGGCCCGGATTGGCGGCGATGAGGAACCGCGCCGCCTCGCGTCCCTGCGCGGCCCAGGCGCTCTCCGCCAGCGGGGTGAGCTCGACGACGAACCGCGCCTTGTCCAGGCGCAAGGGCGGCAGCTCGGCGGCGACCGCCCGCTGCAGCCGCGCCGCCGCCGCCGTCCGCGCCGCGCCGAGCCGCTCGGCGGCGGCGATATAGGCCGAGCGCGCCGAGCGGACCGCGTCCGCCAGCGCGGCGACCTCGGCCTCGCCGCTCTGCAGCGAAGCCAGGCGGGCGCGCAGCGCGGCGGCGTGGGCCGGGAGCTCGACGACGGCGACGGCGTACTTGCGCGCCGCCGCGCGCAGGGCGAACAGCCGCTCCTCCGCGGCCTCGAGCCGTCGCGGATCGCCCTCCGCCTCCCCGGCCAGGCGCGACAGCAGGCTCTCGGCCTCGCCCAGGGCCTCCTCGGCCCGCTCGATCGCGGCGAGCACGGCGGTCGCCGGCTCGCCGACGCGCTGCAACGCCCGCGCGGCCGCGCGCAGAGTAGCGCCGGGACCAGGATGGCGACGGTCGCGCGGGGTGAGCTCGGCCAGCGCCGTGGCGACCGCCTCGGCCCGGCGCTCGCCCTGCTGCAGCGCCAGCCGCTCGGCGGCGAGGCGGTCCTCCTCGCCGGGCTCGGGTGCGAGCGTGTCGAGTTCGGCGACGGCATGGGTCAGCCATTCGCGGTCCCGCGCCGCCGCCTCGATCCCGGCCCGCGCCGCCGCCAGCGCCGCCGTCGCCGCGCGCCAGCCCCGAAACGTCTCGGCCACCGCCGCGTTCAGCGCCGGCGCCACGCCGAAGGCATCGAGCAGGCCGGTGTGGCTCGCCGCGTCGGCGAGGCCCATCTGGTCGTGCTGCCCCTGGATCTCGACCAGAAGCGCGCCGATCCGGCGCAGCAGCGCGACCCCGACCGGCTGATCATTGACCAGGGCGCGCGAACGCCCGTCGCGGCCGATCACCCGGCGCAGCACCAGGGTCTCCTCCGCCGCCAGCCCCTGCTCGGCGAGCAGGGCGTGGACGGGATGATCGGGCGGGACGACGAAGCCGGCCGTCACGCTCGCCTGCTCCGCCCCCGCGCGCAGCAGCCCGGGCTCGGCGCGGGCGCCGAGCGCGATGGCCAGCCCGTCGAGCAGGATGGACTTGCCGGCACCGGTCTCCCCGGTGAGGACGATCAGGCCGGGACCGAAGGTGAGGTCGAGCCGCTCGATCAGCACCACATCGCGGATCGCGAGGGCGCTCAGCATAGGCCTGAGGATCCCCGCCGGGCGCTCAGAACAGCCAGTCGAAGCTGCGGGCGAGGAACCCGCCCTGCTGCGCCGCCGCGGGAGGCTTCACGTCGCCGTCGGCCACCAGGCGATCGAAGGAATGGCGGTACCACGAACTGCCCGGGTAGTTGTAGGCGAGCACAGCGGCCGTACGCTTCGCCTCGGCGGTCATGCCCAGAGCGAGATAGATTTCGGTGAGGCGATAGAGCGCCTCCGGCACGTGGTTGGTGGTCTGATAATCGTCGACCACGCGCTGGAAGCGGTTGATGGCGGCGGCATAGAGATGCCTGCTCTCGTACCAGCGGCCGATCGCCATCTCCGCGGCCGCGAGATGGTCGCTGCAGAGATCGATCTTCAGCCTGGCGTCGCGGGCATAGGCGCTGTCCGGGAAGCGGTTCACCACCTCCTTGAGCGCGTTCAGCGCCAGCGCCGTATTTTTCTGGTCCCGGTCGATGTCCGACATCTGCTCGTAATAGCACAGAGCACGCAAGTAATAGGCGTAGGCGATGCTCTTGCTGGTCGGGTGCAGCTGGGTGAAGCGCTCCAGCGTGGTGACGGCGTCGGCGTAGGAGCCTTCCAGATACTGGGAATAACCCGCCATCAGCAGCGCGTTCGCCGCCCAGGCCGAGTAGGGGAAATTCTCGGCCACCTTGTCGAACAGCTTCTCGGCCGATTTGTAGCGGCCGGCATTCAGTGCATCGACGCCGCGATTATACAGATCTTCTACCCCAAGGCCGGCCATGAAGCCGGGATCGGGGCCCTTGTCGGTCGAATCCGAGCAGGCAACGACCGCCATCGGCGCCAGCAGGCCGACGCCCAGCAGAGCGGTGCGCACCATACGCCGTCGGGAGACGGTGGGAGGGGCAAGGCATGGCATCAGGGTTGGCGCCTCGTCTGTCCGTCGCGGTGACGCGGGCTTTATAGCATGCCACGCCGGCAGGGAAGCCGTCCTGCGCGCGTCCGCTCAGCCGCCAGGCGCGCCGCCGCTCCTGGCCCCGTCCTTCGCCAGCTCATCGAAGGCCACCAGGCGCGCCAGCAGCGCCGGCATCTCGGCCAGCGGGATCATGTTCGGTCCATCGGAAGGCGCACGGTCCGGGTCCGGATGGGTTTCGATGAACACCGCCGCCACCCCCACGGCCACCGCGGCGCGGGCGAGGACGGGGGCGAATTCGCGCTGCCCGCCGGAGGCGCCGCCGAGCCCGCCCGGCTGCTGCACCGAATGGGTGGCGTCGAATACCACCGGATAGCCGGTCCGAGCGAGGATCGGCAGGGCGCGGAAATCGCTGACCAGGGTGTTGTAGCCGAAGCTCACGCCGCGTTCGGTGAGCATGATGCGCTGATTGCCGGTGCTGGCGACCTTGGCGGCGACGTTGGCCATGTCCCAGGGCGCCAGGAACTGACCCTTCTTCACGTTCACGGCGCAGCCGGTGGCGCCGGCGGCGAGCAGCAGGTCGGTCTGGCGGCAGAGAAAGGCGGGTATCTGAAGCACGTCCACCGCTTCGGCGGCCGGGGCGCACTGCTCGGCGGCATGGACATCGGTGAGGACGGGAACGGTGTAGCGCTGGCGCACCTCGGCCAGGATCGCGAGCCCCTCGGCCAGCCCGACCCCGCGCGCGGCGCCGAGGCTGGTGCGGTTCGCCTTGTCGAAGCTGCTCTTGTAGATCAGCCCGATCCCCTGCGCGGCAGCGATCTCCACCAGAGCGGCGGCGACCTCGAGCGCGTGGTCCCGGCTCTCGATCTGGCACGGCCCGGCGATGAGCACGAGCGGGCGGTCGTTGCCGAGCACCAGCCCGCCGATGCCGACGCTGCGCGCGACCGGGGCGCTCCCTGCGGCCTCAGACAAGGCGGGCCTGGCGCACGGCAGCACCGATGAACCCGCGGAACAGCGGATGCGGGTCGAACGGCTTGGATTTCAGCTCGGGATGGAACTGCACGCCGATGAACCAAGGATGGTGCGGATATTCGACGATCTCGGGCAGCGTTCCGTCGGGCGAGAGGCCGGAAAACCGCAGCCCGGCGGCCTCCAGCACCTCGCGGTAGCCGATATTCACCTCGTAGCGATGGCGATGGCGCTCGGCAATTTCCGCCGCGCCGCCATAGACCGCGCGCACCAGCGACCCTTCCGCCAGATGAGCGGGATAGGCGCCGAGCCGCATCGTGCCGCCGAGTTCGCCGCCGGCCTCGCGGTGCTCGACTTCATTGCCGCGCGCCCATTCGGTGAGCAGCCCGACCACCGGCGTCTGGCAGGGGCCGAACTCGGTCGAGGAGGCGCCCGCGAGACCGGCGAGATTGCGGGCGCACTCGATCACCGCCATCTGCATGCCGAAGCAGATGCCGAGAAACGGCACGCGCCGCTCGCGGGCAAAGCGCACCGCGGCGATCTTGCCTTCCGTGCCGCGTTCGCCGAAGCCGCCCGGCACGAGAATGCCCTGCACCTCCTCGAGGCGGGCCACCGCGTCCGCCTGCTCGAAAATCTGGCTGTCCACCCAGTCGAGCTCGACGCGCACGCGGTTGGCGATGCCGCCATGGGCCAGCGCCTCGGCCAGCGATTTGTAGCTGTCGAGCAGGCTCGTGTATTTGCCGACGACGGCGATGCGCACCGTGCCCTCCGGGCTGCGCACCGCCTCGACGATCCGCTGCCAGCGGGAGAGCTCCACCACGTCCTCGGCCGGCAGGTGGAAATGGCGCAGCACCTCTCCGTCCATACCCTCGGCATGATAGGAAATCGGCACGTCGTAGATGGTGTCGACATCGAGCGCGGCGATCACCGCCTCGGGGCGGACATTGCAGAACGAGGCGATCTTGCGCCGCTCGCCGGGCGGCAGCGGCCGGTCGGAGCGGCAGAGCAGCATCTGCGGCTGGATGCCGACGCTGAGCAGCTCCTTCACCGAATGCTGCGTCGGCTTGGTCTTCAGCTCGCCCGCGGAGGGAATGTAGGGCACCAGGGTGAGATGGACATACATCGTCCGCTCGGCGCCGAGATCATTGCCGAGCTGGCGGATCGCTTCGAGAAACGGGAGCGATTCGATGTCGCCGACGGTGCCGCCGATCTCGACCAGGACGAAATCCAACCCCTCCGTCTGGCGCAGGATGGCGTCCTTGATCGCGTCCGTGATGTGGGGGATCACCTGGACCGTGGCACCGAGATACTCGCCGCGGCGCTCACGCGCGATCACCTCCGAATAGATCCGCCCCGTGGTGGCGTTGTCGGCCTGGGAGGCGGCGACGCCGGTGAAGCGCTCGTAATGGCCGAGATCGAGATCCGTCTCGGCGCCGTCGTCGGTGACGAACACCTCGCCATGCTGATAGGGGCTCATCGTCCCCGGATCGACATTGAGATAGGGATCGAGCTTGCGCAGCCGCACGCTGTAGCCGCGCGCCTGCAGGAGCGCGCCCAGCGACGCCGCTGCGATGCCCTTGCCAAGAGACGAAACCACGCCGCCGGTGATGAAGACAAACCGCGTCATGGGTAGCCACCCTACCATCGGCCGGTCCGATTCGCGCAATCCCGCGCCGGGCCCGTCAGTTCGTCGGCACCGACGTCGTCGGCACCGACGGGGCCGCGGGCGCTGCCGCCGGCGAAGCCGGGCTCTGGGGTGCCGGGCTCTGGGGTGCCGGGCTCTGGGGTGCCGGGCTGGACGCGGCAGGGCTGGACGCGGCAGGGCTGGGGGCCGCCGGGGCCGAAGCGGCCGGGGGCACGGAAGGCGCGGGAACCGGCGCGCCCGGGACCGCGGAGGAGACCGGCGGGGCCGCGGGGCCGCTGTCGAGCAGCGATCCGCCGACGCCGCTCGTGCCGCGGCTGAGCAGGGCGAGCGCGAGCGCCAGGAGCAGAAAGAGGGTCCCGAGCACGGCGGTGGTGCGGGTCAGCAGGTTCGCCGTGCCGCGTCCGCCCATGAAACTGCCCATGCCGGCGGAAGTACCGACGCCGAGCCCACCACCCTCGCTGCGCTGGATCAGCACGACACCGATCAACGCCAACGTGACGAAGGCATGAATAATCAGCAGCACACTGGTCATGAAAGCTCCAAGGCGGTTGGCAGGCAAAAAATCCCGCGCGGTTCTAGCCCTACCGGCGGCGAACCGCCAGAGAGCGGAAGGCGGCCGGCGGCGGCAGGATCAGGCGGCGTCGGCGAAGATCAGGCGCCGGCGGAGCACGGGTTGGCGCGGCGCGGCGGCGTAGATGTCCTTCACCGCCTCGCTGAGGGTCAGGCCGGCGAGATGCGGCACCAGCCGCCGCCCCGCCGCCTCCCAGAGCGCAGCGCCGCGCAGGAACAGCCGCAGATGCGTCGGCGGCAGATAGAGCGCGGAGTCGCGCCGTTCAATGCGGAACAGCGATTCGGCGAGCAAGCGGCCCACCTGACCGGGGGAATAGGGCTGGCCATGGCCGAAGGGCGTACTTTCGACGTGCGCCCACATGCCGACGCGGTTCGGCGCCACGACCAGCAGCCTGCCATCGTCCTTGAGCACGCGCCATGCCTCGCGCAGCATCCGTCGCGCATTCTCGGCCGCTTCCAGCCCATGGACCAGCAGGATGCGATCGAAACTCAGGTCCGGGAACGGCAGCGCGTCCTCCTCGGCGGTGCAGGCGAGGTTCGGGGCCCCGGCGGGCCAGCGCGTGGCGCCGATCTGGGCCGGCGTCACCGCGATGCAGCGCGCCGCGCCCTCGCGCCACAGGCGCAGATAGGGGCCGGCATAGCCGAGCCCGAGATAGGCCAGCGGCGGCGCGCCCGGCTCGGCCGGCCACAGCGCGGCGAGGCGCGCGCGCAGCAGCCGCGCCGCCACCGCTCCGCGCCGGGTGGCGTAAAACTCGGCGGCACTGAAGGAGTCGGTCGGCATGCGCCGTTATATAACGATTGGCCGCATATAACGATCGGCCCCGGTTGCGTCCGCCCGTCCCGCTGGCTAAATCCTTTGCCATGACCGTCACCGCAACGCCCGTTCCCGTCCTCTCCGACAATTACTCCTGGCTGCTGCGCGACAGCGCCACCGGCGCGACCGCGATCGTCGACCCCCCGGTGGCCGAGCCGATCATCGCGGCGATCGAGCAGGCCGGCGGCCGTCTGGACATGATCCTGCTCACCCATCACCACGAGGACCATATCGGTGGCGTGGACGCGCTGCGCGCCCGCTTCCCCGTCCCGGTGGTTGGTGCGGCGGCGGATGCGCACCGGCGGCCGCGGCTCGATCGGGCGGTGGCGGAGGGCGACATCGTCCGCCTCGGCACCGCAGAGGGGCGCGTCATCGCCACCCCCGGCCATACGCTGGGCCACATCGCCTACTACTTCGCCGACGGGCCCATCCTCTGCTGCGGCGACACGATGTTCAGCCTCGGCTGCGGCCGCCTGTTCGAGGGCACGGCCCAGCAGATGTTCGACAGTTTCGCCAAGTTCGCCGCCCTGCCGGATGCGACGTTGATCTGCTGCGGGCACGAATACACGGCGTCCAATGCGCGCTTCGCGCTCGCCGTCGATCCCGACAAT
>JAJZFF010000081.1 GCA_021805485.1 Pseudomonadota bacterium | reverse complement strand
AGCAGAGCGGACTGCTGCACCTTCCGGTGCCGATCACCGGGCCGCAGGCCCTCGGCGGCGACCTTCCCTTCGATCGGGAGAGCTGGATCCCGCTTCTGCTCCACGCACTGGCGAACGAGGCCGCGGCGGCCCAGGACCTCCTCCGCGATCTCGATCGGGCCTGGCAGGTCGCGCGCGCTTCGATCGGCAAGCGGCGCAAGAACAGCCGGGCCGCCCAAGCGATCGATATCCTGGCGGCAACCCCGATCATCTCCGCGAAATCGCTCGCCGACCGCCTCGGCATGAACGTGGCGAACGCCCACGCCCTGCTCGGCGAGCTGCTCGAAGCCGGGCTGGTCGTCGAGCTTTCGCGCCGCAGCAAGCGCCGGCTCTTCGGCCTGTCGGGCATGGGCCGGATGCGCGATTACGTGGCGCCGCCACGCCGGCCGCAGCCGGGGCGGGGAAGGGGACGGCCCCGGATCGAGCGCGAAATGCCGCAGCCTGCTCCTCCCGCCGAGCTTCCGCCGGCGTCCTCCGGTGGCGTCCTGCCCCGGCTCGCGTTCGACTTCAGCGATCTGGAAGAGGCCATGGCGGCAGCCGATGCCGCGATCCGCGAAACCAGGATCAGCCTCGATCGGATCCGTCAGGCCGGTCGGCCGGAGACCGATGGTCGTCGGCCGGGAGCCGGAGACACCCGATGACGGCCAGCGCCGCGACCTCCGCGAGAGCGAATACGATCGCGATCAACGCCAAATGTTCTGACGACGGACAAGGACTGCCCAACAGTAGCCGGGGGCGCAATGGGCGAACCGGTAAACACGAGCGCGCGTGAATCACTCAAACACCGAACCGGGAATCTGGAGGGTTCTGTGAGGTCGCGCGGCAAGGAAGCACAGGCGCCACGACGCGCCACATCCTGCATCGTGAAGCCGCTCGCGATGAGCAATTGGGGCGAGACCTCGACATCCGGCTGCGGCGGGCGGGCGCCGAAGATCACGACATTCGCAACGCCGTGCACCGCCTACAGGGCGGGCCGCAGTCCGGTTTTGGCGATGGCGGTCAGATGTTCGAGCGACATGCCGCGAGTGGCATAGAGGCTAATTTCGAGGCGGTGCCAGTGGAGGACTTCATCGGCGCGAGGCGTGGCAGGATCCCAGCCGGGAGCACGCCACCAAGCTCGCTCAGGCGCCCGGCTGAGCCGCCACGCGCTCCGCAGGGGCTGCTGCATTTGCGCTCATTTATAACACCAGTTATACTGGTTACATGCATGCTCGCGACCGCTTCGAATTCAACGCCGGCAGCCCGGCCCTGTGTCTGGTCGACACCCTTGGGAAGCGCGGCGGCGAGGGCGTCGAGCGTCTGATCACGCCCGACAATCTGGTGGCGTGGCTTCGCGCAGCGGGATTTCCGACGGACGGGATCGAACGGGTGACGGAGCAGCTTGTCAGCGACGCGCGATGCCTGCGCGAAGCGGTCTATCGCTGTGGACTATCCGTCATCGATCGCCGGCCGATGGCGGACACCGACATCAAAGTCATCAACCGGGCCGCGGCCAAGCCGCCGCTGCGCCCGCAGATGGTCAGAGGCGCCCTGATCCAGACCGGCGGCGCGCCGGTCGAGGCCGCCTTGTCGGTGCTCGCCGCCGATGCGCTGCACGTGCTCGGCACGGCGCTGCGCGAGCGGATCCGCATCTGTCCCGATTGCCAAATGATGTTCCTCGATACGTCGCGTCCCGGCCGCAGGCGCTGGTGTTCGTCGGTGAGCGGATGCGGCAATCGGGCGAAGGTTCGCAATCTCCGGGCGCGACGCGCGCGGCAAGCTTCAGGGAAGGCCGACGATGAGTGAAACGGGTCAGGGAAAAGACCGGCGGGTCTGCTTCGACTTCGACGTCGCGTTCTCGAACGGCGGCGGCGTCCAGGGGCAGGGATTCCGTCTCGACATCGACGGCAACGACATCACCGACGAAGCGCTGGCGGCCTACATCATCCGGGACCTGCGCCTGCTCATGGTTGGCTCGGTACGTATCCTCAATAAGCGGATCATCCGGGAGCGGCACAAACGCTCGGCGGCGACGCCCTGCTGCGGCGAGGCGGCGGCGGGCCGTTTCGTCGATCTCAGCCATACGATCGAGAATGGAATGATCACCCTCAAGGGCTACCGGGCGCCGCTGATCTGCGATTATCTGTCGCGCGAGCAGTCGAGTGAATTCTACGAGGCGGGAACCGAGTTTCAGATCGGCAGGATCGATATGATCGCCAACACCGGCACCAATATCGACACGCCGTTTCACCACAACGCGGACGGGCATGACCTGACCGGGCTCGATCTGGCGCGGGTTTCCAATGCGCCGGCCGTCGTGGTCCGCGTCCTGGGCCAGGAGGCGCGGGCGATCGACTGGACACATTTCGCTCCGATCGACTGCAAGGGCTTTGCGGTTCTCGTCAACACCGGGTGGGACCGGCACTGGGGAACCGACCAGTATTTCGAGAACCACCCACATCTCACGGGCAAGGCCGCGGCATATCTGCGCGACCAGGGGGCGCTCCTGGTCGGGATCGACTCCCTGAACATCGACGACACGTCCGGCAAAGCCCGGTCGGTGCACTCGATCCTGCTCGGCGCCGGCATTCCGGTTGTCGAGCATCTGACCGGACTTGGCGCGCTGCCGAATTCCGGCTTCACGTTCTCAGCCGTCCCGCCAAAAATCCGGGGCATGGGCACGTTCCCGGTTCGCGCCCATGCACGGCTTGGCGAGGATTGAGGCGAGCTGCGGCATCGTTTCCGGCCCGTGGCGACAGCCGGTGGGCTGATCTGTCCCCATTCCTCATTTGAACGAGGACGTCGTCTCCTATGCCGATGACTTCGTCATCCTCAGCTGCGGATACGCGGAAGAGGCGCTGGCGTGGACACGGGCGGTGATGACGAGACTCGGGCTGACACTCAACGAGGCGAAGACCTCGGTGAGGAATGCCCGTCAGGAGCATTTCGACTTCCTTGGCTACACCTTTGGTCCCGAGCACTTTCGCAAGTACGGCCACTGGCATCTGGGCGCGAGCCCATCTCGAAAGAGTGTCCAACGGCCCAAAACGAACGTGAGCGATCTACTCGTGCCCGGCGAAATGGGGATATGGCCTGATGTCAAAGACCGGCTCAACCGTCTGTTGCGTGGCTGGTCGGCTTACTTCGGCTATTGCTCCCGTCTTCCGGCGTATCGGGCGGTCGACAACCATGTCTATGAGCGGGTCCGGAACTTCCTCACGCGGCGGCACAAAGTGGCAGGACGCGGATCGCACCGCTTCACCGACGACTATGTGTTCGGCGAGGGCGGTGTCTTGCGTCTACGCGGTGAAGCCAGTCGGAAAGCAGGATGCCGGAAGTCGGCACGTCCGGTTTGATGAGCGGGGACGGGAAACGGAGCGCACGCCACCGCGCCCGTCCTCGACTCTACCGGGGGTAGGTGCATCGGGGCCCTGAATCGGTGAAAGTTCTTCTGCAAAAAAGGAATTTCACGAAGCAGAGGAGTGCCCCGATGCCGAAAGAGTGTAGCGCGGAAAGGTTTGAAAGGGACAATTCCGCCTTGGTCGGCTACGTCTTCGGGGTCGACCCACACCTGCCGTTTGGTAGGCCGTCCTCGCAGCCCAATAAAGCGACAACATCGCAGCCTCGCCGCCACAGCCTTTGGCTCGGCAGGCTATTCGTACCAGAGCCTCCATCATCACCTCGCCGGCGAAAGGGAATTCTTCCCGGAGTTCACTGGTCTTGTCCATATCTCGGGCGTCAGGGAAACTGATTTGGCTGTGAACGACATGCTGGATGCTCACCGCGCGCTCGTCGATGAGATGGATCGTCTGAACAATATCGGTCAGCTCCGCGCCCTCGCGACCGGTGGCTATGCGGGCGCGGTGAGCATCGAGCCCTTCGCGCCTTCGGTGCATGATGATCCTGATCCGGAAGCGGCGCTCCGAGCCAGCTTTGCTCATGTCGCTCAGGGGGTAGCTTGAGGTGCTTTGCCGCGTCGTGCGTGGCTCACGGAATTTTTTTATTGATTGGTGAGTATTTGCTTGACGCGGGCGCGGCCGAGTGATTTTTTGCATGACCGATAAGTTTGCAAAAATATTTGCGGGTCTGGCATGGTGCGGCCTGCGTGAGAGGGAGGGTATGAGGATGAGGACGATCGGGACGGGTATGCTGGCGGGTCTGCTGGGCGGTGTGGCGCTTGGCTGTGTTTCGCTGGCGGGGATGACGGGGACAGCGGTGGCGAAGGCGCCGGAATACACGTTTGCGATGATCACGCATGCGCAGCCTGGGGACACGTTCTGGGACATCATTCGCAAGGGTGCGGAAGCGGCGGCGAAGAAGGACCATGTGAAGCTGGTCTATCTGAACAACCCGAACGCCTCGGGCGAGGCGCAGCTGATCACGAACGTGACGCAACAGCATGTCGACGGGATTGCGGCGACGCTCGCCTTCCCGGATGCCGAGGATCCGGCGCTGGCGCAGGCGGAGAAGGCCGGAATACCTGTGGTTGGCTTCAATGCGGGCACGGGTGCGTGGAAGAAGGCGGGCATGCTGATGTATGTTGGCCAGGACGAGACGATCGCCGGCGAGGCGGTGGGCGATCGCCTCAACGCGCTGGGGGCGAAGACCGTGGTCTGTGTTGACCAGCAGCAGGGTGCGATCCAGCTCGAGGCGCGCTGCGACGGTATCAAGAAGACCTTCAAGGGCAAGATGTCGGTTCTGTATGTGAACGGTTACGACATGGCCGGCGCGCAGTCGCGGATTGTCGCGAAGCTGCAGCAGAATCGTGACATCGACTATGTTGTGACGCTGGGTGCGCCGTTTGCGCCGACGGCGATCCAGGCTGTGAAGATGGCGAACAGCAAGGCGAAGGTGGCAACCTTCGACCTCAATCCGCAGGCGGTGCACCTGATCCAGGAAGGCAAGCTGCAATTCGCGGTGGACCAGCAGCCTTATGTGGAAGGCTACGAGGCGATTGATTTCCTGTGGCTCTACAAGACGAATGGCGATGTGGTCGGGGGCGGCAAGCCGGTGCTGACCGGCCCGGCCTTCGTGACCTCGAAGAACATCGCGGCGGTCGCGAAGTTCGCGAAGCGCGGCACCCGCTGATCCTGGCCCGATCCTGAGGCTTCCTGCCGGCCGGCGCCGATGATGGCGCCGGCCGTGTGAAGCGCCGAGCGGGAGGAGAGATGACGACGATGACCAATGGCACGATGACCGGGAACGACGCGCCGCGCGCTGTGCACCCGCAGCTGGTTCAGCAGGCGTTCTGGCGGAAGGCGCTGAAGCGACCGGAGGCCGGCGCGCTGGGCGGGACCATACTGGTCTTTCTTCTGTTCTTCGTGGTGGCGCCGCCGTTCCGACAGGTGGATGCGTTCACGACGGTGCTCTACCAGTCGGCGACGATCGGGATCCCGGCGGTTGCGGTATCGCTGCTGATGATCGGCGGCGAGTTCGACCTGACGGCGGGTGTCGCGGTGACGACGTCGTCGCTGGCGGCGTCGATGTTCGCAACACAGGTGGCGGGCAATCTGTGGGCGGGGATCGCGTTCGCGCTGCTGGTCTCGCTGGCGATCGGCGCGCTGAACGGCTACCTTCTGATCCGCACGCGGCTGCACAGCTTCCTGGTCACGTTGTCGACCTTCCTGATGCTGCAGGGGCTGAACATCGCGCTCACCAAGCTGGTGACCGGCAATGTCGCGACCGGGGACATCAGCCATGTGCCCGGCTTTGCCTCCGCGCATGCGATTTTTGCCTCGACGTTCCGGATCGGCGGTGTCGATGTCAGCATCGCGATCCTCTACTGGTTCCTGTTCATCCTGGTGGCGACCTGGGTTCTGCTGCGCACGCGGTTCGGCAACTGGATCTTCGCGGTTGGCGGCAGCGACGAGAGCGCGCGGGCGGTGGGCGTGCCGGTACGGCGGATGAAGATCGCACTGTTCATGCTGGTGGGCTTCAGCGCCTGGTTTCTCGGCATGCACATGCTGTTCGAATACAACGAGGTGCAGTCCGGCGCCGGTGTTGGCAACGAACTGCTCTACATCGCGGCGGCGGTGGTAGGCGGCTGCCTGATGACCGGCGGCTATGGCTCGGCGATCGGATCGGGCTTCGGGGCGTTCATCTTCGGGATGACGACGGAAGGGGTGATCTACGCCGACTGGGATCCCGACTGGTTCATGTTCTTCGTCGGCGCGACGCTGCTGGCGGCGACGGTGGTCAACACCTGGCTGCGCCTGCGGGCGAGCGGAGGGAAGTGAGATGAGCGATAGATCCGCGCCGATCATTCAGCTCACCGATATTGGCAAAAGCTACGGCAACATCAATGCGCTGCGCGGTGTCAGCATGACGGTGCGCAGCGGCGAGGTCACCTGCGTGCTGGGCGACAACGGCGCCGGCAAGTCGACGCTGATCAGCATCATCGCCGGGCTGCGTGAGCACAGCGCCGGCACCTACGCGGTGGATGGCGAGGCGGTGACGTTCAGTTCCCCGCGCGAGGCGCTGGATCGCGGCATCTCGGCGGTCTACCAGACGCTGGCGCTGGTGCCGCTGCTGCCGATCTGGCGGAACTTCTTCCTCGGTTCGGAACTGACCATCGGGCGTGGCCTGTTCCGCCGGCTCGACATCGCCTCGATGTGGGAGATCACCGACCGCGAACTGCGCCGGATGGGCATCCATGTCGCCGATCTCGATCAGCCGGTGGGCACGCTCTCGGGCGGGCAGCGGCAGGTGGTGGCGATCGCGCGGGCGATACACTTCGGTGCGCGGGTGCTGATCCTCGACGAACCGACCGCGGCACTCGGCGTCGCCCAGTCCGGCCTCGTGCTGCGCTACATCGCCCAGGCCGCCCGCGAACACGGCACCGGCGTCATCTTCATCACCCACAACCCGCATCACGCCTACATGGTCGGCGACCACTTCATCGTCCTCGCCCGCGGCGAAG
>JAJZFF010000363.1 GCA_021805485.1 Pseudomonadota bacterium | reverse complement strand
GCGGCCGGCCTCGCGCGCCATCCGGACGTGGCGATCCTGTCCGACGAGATCTACGGCGAGATGGTCTACGAGGGCACGCATGTCAGCCTGACGACCTATCCCGAGCTCGAGGACCGGCTGATCCTGCTCGATGGCTGGAGCAAGACCTACGCGATGACCGGCTGGCGGCTGGGCTTCGGCGTCTGGCCGGCGGCGCTGTTTCCCTACGCCGAGCGGCTGGCGATCAACTCGCATTCCTGCGTCAACGCCGCGGCGCAGTTTGCCGGCATCGCGGCGATGAACGGGCCGCGCGCGCCGGCGGAGCAGATGATGGCCGCCTTCGCCGAGCGCCGGGCCTATATCGTGCCGGCGCTGAACGCGCTGCCCGGGTTCCGCTGCGCCACGCCGGGTGGGGCGTTCTATGCCTTCCCCAACATCACCGGCACCGGCTTCGATTCGCGGACCCTGCAGACGCGGCTGCTGAACGAGGCCGGCGTCGCCACCGTCTCCGGCACCAGCTTCGGCGCCTTCGGCGATGGGCATCTGCGGATTTCCTACGCTGCGAGCCTGGAAGCGCTGCGCCAGGCGACGGGACGGATCGGCGGGTGGCTGGAGCGCGAAGGGCCCGCGGTGCGGGTTTAGTCGTGAACCGCCGGCTCGGAATCGACGGCCGGCAAGGATGAGCCGGCAGGCGGAGCCTTGGGCTCGTTTACAGCCACGACGAGATTGTGGAAGCGTGCAAAACCGCGTGCGACTGGTTCATCGCCGACCCGACCCGCATAACTTCAGTCGATGCGCGTGAATGGGCGGGCGTCAGCCCTTAGGCAGGTTGGTATCGCATCTATAAGTTACGATGAATTTGCAGGGAGAATCTGCTTGATCTTTTCAATTTGATCGTTTTGTTTGATTTCATTGATAAATTCTGCTATGTTCTTCTGTACAGCTCGATTGATCGATTCTTTCGCTCTGATATATCCAACAAATGCATAATCAAGAGGCACAACGCCTTCTGAATTTATGTCTCTTCTATATAGTAAATTACCATTTCTGCGACTTCTTATCTCATAGCGCGCCGCAACATCGGTAACCATAGTAAATCCCATCGCAGGAGCATCAATCTTTAATATTGTCACATTGATAGAAACTTTGTGCTCCGCATCATCTTGGAAAATCGCTGTCTTGTCGAGAGCCTCTTCGAGAGCTGTCCTCCAGAATGGCGTAACAAGTTGAGTCTCCATGGGTATCACTCCCACAGCTTCATTAGGATGACCAACAGAAACTGTAATAGATCGCACTTCTGCAGGAATTTTATATTGTGATTCTTGTACGTCTGGTACGGAAAAATTATAATCTGTTGTGGTTCCGCAAGCTTGTAAAGCAATCCCAATTGCAAATATTAACACTGATCTAGTAAGAAATTTAGTTACAAACTTTTTGCTCGATAGTATCCTGCATTGTTTCGAGTTACTACTTGCGTCCAATCTGTTCTTTTTGCATGACCTCGCCACGTCGTCACCCTAAAATTTAGACGGTAACGAATAGTACTACCATTCCCCAGAATTGGCAAGCCTCTGGTCGCCAAATGGCTGCGAGTCGCAAAGATCAGCGCGCCGATGCAAATTTGCAACGTCATCCTTTCGGGGGTCGTCGCCAATTTGGTGGCTCCACGCGATTGGCGCCAGCACCGTGCGTACCCAGGCCCACCACCTGACGGTCACTGAAATTGCCGCGCGGACCGCCGGAATCACTCCCGTCGAAGCCCCACCCCCTATGCATGCCGAACGATACCACGATTCCGTTTCGTGCAATTGCGAGCGCAGGCCGCAAAGCCCGCGAACAGGAGAACATAAGCTTACCCCCCAACCAAGAACCCCGCATACCCCCGCGCGGCCACGCCGTTGCAGATCTCACGGTACTGCGCCATGCCGCCGGCATACGGCATGAACACGCGCGGTTTGCCGGGGACGTTGGCGCCGAGGTACCAGGAATGGCCCGCCTGCGGCAGCAGCGTGGCGTTCGCCGCGGCGTTCACATGGTCCACCCAGCCGTCGACCGCCTCCTTCGTCGGCTCGATGCGGCTCCGGCCGCGGGTGCGCAGATGGGCGATGCAGTCGGTGATCCAGTCCACATGCTGCTCGATCGGCACCGGCATGTTGCACAGCACCGACGGGCTGCCCGGCCCGGTGACGGTGAACAGGTTCGGAAACCCGTTGGTCTGCAGGCCGAGGTAGCTGCGCGGCCCGGCGCTCCAATGCTCGCGCAGGCTCACGCCGTCGCGCCCGGTGATGCCGAGGCCGAGCAGGGCGCCGGTCATGGCGTCGAAGCCGGTGGCGAAGACGATGATGTCGAGCGGATATTCCGCCTCGCGCGTGCGCACGCCGCGCGCCGTGATACGCTCGATCGGCGCGGCGCGGAGATCGACCAGGGCGACGTTCTCGCGGTTGAAGGTCTCGAAGTAGAAACTGTCGATCGGCGGACGCTTGGCGGCGAACGGGTGGTCGATGTCGGTGAGGATCGAGGCCTTCGCCGGGTCCTTCACCACGGCGCGGATCTTGCGGCGGATGAAGTCCGCCGCGGTGTCGTTGGCCGCCTTGTCGACCAGGAGATCGCGGAACGCGGCGCGGAATTGCAGCCCGCCCTTCTGCCAGGCCGCCTCGTAGATCGCCTCGCGCTCCGCCGGCGCGGTCGCGAGCGCCGAGCGGTCGGAGACCGGAAACGGATGACCGTTGGCGGTGCTGTGCATCAGGGCGCGGATCTCGGCGAAATGCTCGCGCACATAGCGCTGGAATTCGGGCGTGAGCGGGGCGTTGCGGGCCGGGATGCTGTAATTCGCGGTGCGCTGGAACACGGTCAGATGCGCCGCGGTCTCCGCGATCACCGGCGCGGCCTGGATCCCCGTCGAGCCGGTGCCGATCAGCCCGACGCGCTGGCCGGAAAAATCCACCCCGTCCTGCGGCCATGTGCCGGTGTGGTACCACCGCCCGGCGAAATCCTCGAGGCCCGGAATCTTCGGCACATTCGCCGAGGACAGGCAGCCGACGGCGGTGATGAGGAACTGGGCGGAGAGATGCTCGCCGCGCTCCGTCGTCACGTGCCAGCGATTGTCCGCCGCATCGTAGCGCGCGGCGACGACGCGCGTGCCGAGGCGGATGTTGCGCCGGAGATCGAACCGGTCGGCGACGTAGTTGAGGTAGCGCAGAATCTCCGGCTGCTCCGGGTAGCGCTCCGTCCAGGTCCATTCCTGCTGCAGCGCCTCGGAAAAGGAGTAGCAGTAGGAATGGCTTTCGGAATCGCAGCGCGCACCGGGATAGCGGTTCCAGTACCAGGTGCCGCCGACGCCGTCCGCAGCCTCCAGCAGCTGCACCGAGAGGCCGAGACGATCGCGCAGGCTGTACAGCTGATAGAGGCCGGAGAAACCGGCGCCGATGATCAGCGCATCGAGGGCTCCATCCGCCTGCCGGCTCGTTGCCTGCACCGTGCTCGCAGTCGGCCGCGTCTCCGCCATTTCCCCCGAACTCCCTTCCGTGTCCTGCCGGCGCGCAGCGCTCCGCGGTGTCGCCATTGGACCCCAGAGTGACCCAGGTGCCGGGCGCCGTCCAGATCACGGGGCGCGCGCGCCGGATGCGTGCCGCGCGCGGATCGGGAACGAAATCCGGAGCAACCTCCGATCGGACCGAGCCGTTTCGGCCCCGGCAGATCGGCGATCCGTTGCTCCGCGTGATACGGTTCCAGCCGTCCGGCGCAGGTGGAATGACCGTAGCCGGCTAAACAGACGCGTAAGCAAAGAGGGGGAGTCTGTCAGGCGCCTCCATCCGCGTCTGAGAGACTCTAGAGCGCGCCCGTTGCCGCCAGAACGCCGTCGCGCGGCGCGACAGCGGCGCCGCGGATCCGGGCGTGTTCACGCGCGCGGGCGTGGCAGTACTGGGACTGGGTCATCACCACCAACCGCCCCCGGTCGCGCAGACGCGCCACCTCCTGCAGGATCGCGCGCAGCACCGCGAGCGTCTGCGGCGCCGTGGCGACGTTTTCGGGATGGCTCCAGTAATGCACCACCCCGAACGCATCGGCGGCGCGCTCCAGCATCAGCCGGGCACGGGCGCGGGTGAGGCCGAGCGGGACCAGCCGCCGCGGCCCGCTCGGCCAGTTGACGAAATGGCCCGCCGGAATGGTCTGCGGCGTGCGCATCGGCTCATCGGCATCCGGCTGCGCGCCGAGATCGAATTCCGCGGCGAGCGAGCGCAGACGCGAACGCGGCCGGGGTGCGGCGCGATAGCCGAGGATATCGAACTCCTCGAGGATATGCGGATGCGCCACCCGGTTGCGCGGAAAGGCGAAGGTCATGCCGGGATGCAGCGGCACCAGCGCCATCTCCCGCCGGGCCTGCGCCGCGGTCATGCTCGTCCATGGCACGTGCGTCACGCCGTGCAGGCCGATCTCGTGGCGCGGGGCGACGGCGTCGAGCGCCCAATCCCCGGTCCAGCCCTCCGCGCCCGCCGCGATGCCCTCGACGGCGCCGACCAGGTAGGGCAGTTCGGCCGCGATCGCGCGCAGCGGCAGGCGCCGCAACTCATAGGCGGGCAGGACGAAGCAGCCGACGAAGCAGAAGGTGGCGGCGATGTCGTACTCGGCGAGCAGAGCGGCCAGGGCGGCGTAGGCGGCGCGCAGATTGGCCTCGGAAAGGGCGCGGTCGAGGCGCGGCGTGAGCCGGTCCGCCATGCCCCACTTGCCCTCGCAGTCCAGCGACAGAATGAAGCGCGCCGTCACGCCGGCGCCGCGGCCGCCAGCCGCGCCACGCCTATGGCCGAACCCCGCCACGGTTGGAATAGGTGCATGAGCGATACTATCCTCGCCTGTCATGACGACAAGCTGACAACGCCACACGGGAACGTGGCGCCCTACGTCCGGAACGACCCGTCCCGCCGGTCCAGCCGGCGCAGCAGGCCGGGCCATTCCAGCACGCCCCAGGGGCGGCGGACCTCCGGACGATAGAGATGGTTGGTCCGCGCGATCACGTCCGGCGCCGGTGTGATCAGCCCGGCCTGGCAGGCCATCGCCGCGAGCTGGGTCCGGGCGGCGAGCTCGAGCCGGTAGATGTTGCTGAACGCCTCGGGAATGCTCGGCCCGACCGCGAGAAGGCCGTGATTGTCCAGCAGCATCACGTCCGCGTCGCCGAGATCGGCGACCAGCCGGGCCTGCTCCTCGAGGTCGATGGCCACGCTCTCATAGTCATGGCGCGGCACGCGGGCGAAGCGCATCGCCGTCTGGGTCAGCGGCAGCAGCCCGCAGGGCAGCGCCGACAGCGCCATGCCGGCCCAGGTATGGGTATGGATGACGCAGCCGACCCCCGGCCGCGCCCGGTGGATGGCGGAATGGATGACGAAGCCGGCGCGGTTGACGCCGAGCCCGATCTCCGGGGCGAGCAGGACATTGCCGTCGAGATCGAGCTTGATCAGCGAGGAGGCGGTGATCTCCTCGTAGAAAATGCCGTAGGCGTTGATCAGGAAGGCGCCCTCCTCGCCGGGCACGCGCGCGGAGATGTGGTTGGCGATCATGTCGGTCATGCCGTAGAAATCCACCAGCCGGTAGCACGCCGCGAGATCGACCCGCGTCGCCCACTCCGCCGGCGAGACCCGCTCGCGCAGCGAGGGAATGGCGAGCATCCCGCTCACATCAGGAACACCCCTTTGCCGGTCGCCTGGGTATCGAACAGCCGGTACGCCGCCTCGCCCTCGGCGAGCGACCAGCGGTGGGTGAACAGGTGATCGACGTCGATCGCGCGCTCGGCGACGAAGCGGGCGCACTCCGCGAGGCCGACGGTGGAGAAGGTCCACGAGCCGATGATGGTCACCTGCCGGCGCAGGATGTCGTTGCTGACATCGAGGCTCATGCCGCCACCCTCGCCGACCAGGCAGCATGTCCCCCAGGCCCGCGTCGCCCGCACCGCCGCAGCCCGCGCGTCCGGCGCGCTCGAGGTATCGAGCGTCTTCTCCGCCCCGCGCCCGCCGGTGAGCTCGCGGATCGCCGCCACCGGGTCGACGCCGCGCGGGTCGAACACCTCCTCGGCGCCGAGCGCGCGCGCGCGGGCCAGGCGCTCGGGACTGATGTCGAAGGCGATCACCCGCGCCCCCATCGCGGCGGCGAACTGCGTCGCCGAGAGCCCGACCGGGCCCTGGCCGAAGATCGCGATGGTGTCGTTGCCCGACAGCGCCATGCGCCGCAGCGCGCCATAGGCGGTGCCGGTGCCGCAGGCGATCGCCGCGCCGGTCTCGAACGAGAGCGCGTCCGGCAGCGGGACGAGCGTGCTCGCCGGCACCTTCATGTAGGGCGCGTGGCCGCCATGGGCGGTGATGCCGTAGATCGCATCCGGCGTCTCGGCGCACATCTGCGTCCAGCCGCCGCGGCAATGCTCGCAGACGCCGCAGCCGTGATAGTGGTGCACCATGACGCGCTGGCCGATCCGCGCCTCGCGCGGGCCGACCTCGGGGCCGATGGCGACGACGACCCCGCACGGCTCGTGCCCGGCGATCACCGGGCCGGCATTACTGGCGAAGCCGAGGCCGGCATTGGCGCCCTTGGGCGTGCGGTAGAATTTCAGGTCGCTGCCGCACATGCCGGAGGCCTTCATCTCCAGCACCACCTCGCCCGCGCCGGGCGTGGGGTCCGGAAAATCCATCAGCTCGACCGTTCGATCGCCGGCGAAAATCAGCCCCTTCATCGCGTTTCCCCCTCTGTCGGCGGGGGAAGCCTATCACGCCGACGGGGCCGGGATGAAAGCCCCTACTTCAGCACGATCTCGACGCGCCGGTTCTGCGGCTCGCGCACGCCGGCCGGCGTCGGGACCAGCGGGTTGCCGTCGCCATAGCCGGAGACGCCGATCTGCTCACGCGCCACGCCGTCCCGAACGAGTTCCGCCGTCACCGCCTCGGCGCGCCGCAGCGAGAGCTTGCGGTTGTACTGCGCC
>JAJZFF010000031.1 GCA_021805485.1 Pseudomonadota bacterium | reverse complement strand
ATCAGGGTGAAGCACTGCACGAGATTGCGCTCGAGCGAGGCGCGGAAGGCGGCGAGGGCGGTATCGAGCGTGCCGCCAAGCCCGGCGCGGTCGTTCACGCCGGCATTGTTCACCAGACCGTCGATCCGGCCGTGGCGCGCGGCGATGTCGGCGATGGCCCCGGCGCAGGCGGCGGCGTCCGTCAGGTCGAGGCGATGATGCTCGCCGGGTGCTGCGGCGCGGTCGAGCACCACCGGCACCGCACCGGCGCCGGCGAGCGTGTCCACCACCGCGGCGCCGATTCCCGAGGCACCGCCGGTGACGATGACGATCTTACCCTTGAGCCCAAGCTCCATTTCTGCTCCCTTCCCTTGCGGGTCGCACCCGTTGTCGTTGGTATTTTGAAACGAAAACCGTGTCTTGCCGGCGCGGACGCTATCAACCGGCTTCGGTCGGCGCAAGCCGGTGACGATCCCGCGATGGTGAGGAGGCGGCGCGTGGGTCCCGCTTGTCAGCGTTGCTGCATATCGATATTCTGCACCCCAATGGCCAAGGCGGTAGCCTGGCGAAGGGGAGGAAAAACGATGCGAGCGAACGACCCCGGAACGGGCGCGCCGGTCGGAACGGAGATCGCGGCATGAGCGTGCCCGCCCTTGAGGTGCGCGGCGTCGACAAGCGGTTCGGCGCGGTCGAGGTGCTGCGTGACGTGTCGCTCGAAGTGGCCCAGGGCGAGGTGCTCGGCGTGGTCGGCGACAACGGGGCCGGCAAGTCCACCCTGATGAAGGTGATTTCCGGCGTGCACCGGGCCGATTCCGGCTCGATCCGGCTCGGCGGCGAGGAGATGTCGTTCCGCTCGCCGCGCGATGCGCGCAATGCGGGGATCGAGACGATCTACCAGGACCTCGCGCTTGCCGATCATCTCGATGTGGGCGCCAACATCTTTCTCGGCCGCGAGCCGATGCGGCGCTTCATGGGCCTGGTGCCGATGCTCGACGAGCGGAAGATCCATGGCGAGATCGCCGCCCTGCTGGCGCGGATCGAAAGCCACATTCCCGATCCGATGACGCGGGTGCTCGACCTTTCCGGCGGGCAGCGCCAGGCGGTGGCGATCGCGCGCGCGCTCTACTGGCGGGCGAAGGTCGTCATCATGGACGAGCCGACGGCGGCCCTCGCCGTGATGGAAACCGAGAACGTGCTGAAGATGGCGCGGCAGCTCGCCGGCGAGGGGATCGGCGTGCTGTTCATCGGCCACAACCTCGTCGAGATCCTCAAGGTCTGCGACCGGGTGATGGTGATGTATCGCGGGCGCAAGGTGTTCGACGCGCGCTCGGCCGAGACGTCGCAGACCGAACTGATCCGCTACATGACCGGCTATGCGGATGCCGAAACCAACGAAGCCGAAAGGGAACATCCATGAAACTACGCAAGACATTGCTCGGTGCCGCGGCGGTCGCGCTGCTCGGCGGCATGGCGGCGGCGCCGGCCATGGCGGCCGCGCCCACCGTTCATTCGCTGCCGGTGCCGGCCAAGCCGGCGAAGCATTATCATTTCACGCTCATCACGAAATCCAACGCCTCGCCCTACTGGCTCGCGGTGCGCGAGGGGGCGGACGCGGCGGCGAAGAAGTTCGGCGTTTCGGTCGCCTTCGAGGCGCCGGCCAGCGGCACCGACCTCGCCGGGCAGATCGGCATGGTCAATAACGCGGTGACAGGAGGCACTGACGGCATCATCCTCGCCGCGCAGAATCCGCAGGCGCTGCTCAAGCCGGTGAAGTCGGCACTCGCGCATCACATTCCGGTGGTGACGGTCGATTCCGGCCTGTCGCCCAACATTTCGGACTGCTTCCTCGCCACCTCGAATGTCGGGGCCGCGGCGGCGCTCGCGAAATATACGGCCGACCACCTGATGGGCGGCAAGGGACAGTATGCGATCGTCGACTTCAACCACACCGCCTCGACCGGAATCGCCCGGCCGAAAGGCTTCATGCTCGGGATGAAGTCCTATCCGCACATCAAGAAGATGGGGCCGATCCAGTATTCCAACAACGACGTCAGCGCCGGGCTGCGGATCGCGACCACGATGCTTACGCAATACCCGCATCTCAAGGTGATCTTCGGCGCGAACGACCGCGCGGCGCTCGGCCCGGCCGAGGCGGTGCAGCGCGCGCACGCCAAGGTGAAGGTCGTCGGGTTCGATGCCGATCTTGGCGAGATCGCGCTGGTCAAGGCGGGGATCATCCAGGCCTCGATCCTGCAATCGCCCTACGACATGGGCTATTACGCGGTGGTCGCGCTGCTCGACAAGCTCGACGGCAAGACGCTGCCGAAGCGGATCAACACGCCGTATTTCCTGCTGACGCCGAAGAATCTCGGCTCCAGCCAGGCGACGGCGGCGATCCGCCAGTACGCGCCCAAGTATAACCCCGCGGGCTGAGGGAGACTGGCGGACGATGGACCAGCAGGCACGAACAGCCGCGCTCGACGTCGAGACCATTCCGCGCGGGCGCATGCTGTGGCGCTTCGTCCGCCAGATCGCCTTCGCGCTGATCAGCATCGTGGTGCTGGTCGTCGCGTTCGGCGTGCTGAACCCCCGCTTCCTGAGCGGGGGAAACTGGTTCCACATCGCCCAGCAGGTCGCGGTGATCGCGATCCTGGCGACGGGGCAGACCTTCATCATCGCGACCGCCGGGATCGACATCTCGCAGGGCTCGGTGGTCGCGCTGTCGTCGATGATCTGCGCGATCGCGATCGTCGATGCGCACATGTCGTCCGGGGTGGCGATCGTGCTGACGCTGGCGCTGGGGGCGGTGATCGGCGCGATCATCGGACTGTCGGTGGTCGTGCTCGGCGTGCCGCCCTTCATCGCGACGCTGGGCATGCTCGCGGTCGCACTCGGCGCGGCGCTGCTGACCACCAACGGCACGCCGGTGTTCGGCCTGCCGAACGGGTTCCAGGAGATTTCGCAAGGCACCGTGCTGGGCTTTCCCAACATGGCGTGGATCGCGGTGCTGCTCGCGCTGTTCTCGGCCTATCTGCTGAACAAGACGCGGTTCGGCCGCTACACGCTGGCGATCGGCAGCAATGCCGAGGCGGCGCGCCGGGTGGGCATCAACGTGCCGCGGCATCTGCTGCTGGTCTATGTGTTCGGCGGGATCGTCTCGTCGCTCGCCGGCGTGATCTATCTTGCCTATACGGCGGCGGCGCAGCCGACCTCGGGGGCGAATTACGAACTCTATGCGATCGCCGCGGTGGTGATCGGCGGCGGGTCGCTGTTCGGCGGGGTGGGGACGATCCTCGGCAGCATCCTCGGCGCGCTGCTGATGACGATCCTGAAGAACGGCACGCAGCTGGCGGGGATTTCACCCTATGTCGAGCAGGTGATTCTCGGGATCGTGGTGGTCGGCGCCGTCTATGTCGACAATCTGCGGCGGCGGCTGCGCTGAGCTGAAAGCCGCCGGCCGGATGCGGGCATCCGGCCGGTCGGGCAGGCGGTCAGGCGAGGTCGAAGCGGTCGAGCTCCATGACCTTGGTCCAGGCGGCGACGAAGTCCTTCACGAAGGCGGCCTCGCCGTCCTGCGTGCCGTAGACCTCGGCGAGCGCGCGGAGCTGGGAGTTCGAGCCGAACACGAGATCCACCCGCGTTGCCGTCCACTTCACCGCCCCGCTCTTGCGGTCGCGCAGCTCGTAGACGCCGGGCTCGGCGGCGGGGTGCCAGCTCATGTTCATGTCGAGCAGGTTGACGAAGAAGTCGTTCGTCAGCGCGCCGGGGCGGGTGGTGAAGACGCCGTGCTTCGCCCCGCCGACATTGGCGCCGAGGGCGCGCATGCCGCCGATCAGCGCGGTCATTTCCGGGGCCGTCAGCGTCATAAGCTGGGCGCGGTCGATCAGCTGTTCCTCCGGCGCGCGCGGATCGCCCTTGCCGAGATAGTTGCGGAAGCCGTCGGCCTTCGGCTCCAGCACCGCGAAGGAGGCCACGTCGGTCTGCGCCTCGGTCGCGTCGGTGCGGCCGGGGGTGAAGGGCACGGTGACGTCATGGCCGGCCGCCTTCGCCGCCGCCTCGATCGCCGCACAGCCGCCGAGCACGATCAGGTCGGCCAGCGAGACCTTCTTGCCGCCGGTCGCCGCCGCGTTGAACTCGGCCTGCACCTTTTCGAGCGCGGCGAGCACCTTGGCGAGTTCGGCCGGCTCGTTCGCCGCCCAGTCCTTCTGCGGGGCGAGGCGGATGCGCGCGCCGTTGGCGCCGCCGCGCTTGTCCGAGCCGCGGAAGGTCGCCGCCGAGGCCCAGGCGGTGAGCGCGAGGCGGGTGGGCGCGATGCCGGTGGCGAGAAGCTTCGCCTTCAGCGCCGCGATATCGGCCGCGTCGATCAGCTTGTGGTCCACCGCGGGAACCGGGTCCTGCCAGATCAGGTGCTCGGCCGGAACCAGCTTGCCGAGATAGCGCGAGACCGGCCCCATGTCGCGATGGGTGAGCTTGAACCAGGCGCGGGCGAAGGCATCGGCGAACTCGTCCGGATTCTGGTGGAAGCGGCGCGAGATCTTCTCGTAGGCCGGGTCCATGCGCATCGACAGGTCGGTGGTGAGCATGGTCGGGCGGTGCTTCTTCGCGGCGTCGAACGCATCGGGGATGACGTCACCCGCGTCCTTCGCGACCCACTGCCAGGCGCCGGCGGGGCTCTTGGTCAGCTCCCATTCGTAGTTGAACAGGTTGTCGAAATAGAAGTTGCTCCACTGCGTGGGCGTCTGCGTCCAGGTGACTTCCGGGCCGCCGGTGATGGCATCGCTGCCCTTGCCGGTGCCGTAGCTGCTGATCCAGCCAAGTCCCTGCTGCTCGATCGGCGCGGCTTCCGGCTCGGGGCCGACCAGGGCGGCGTCGCCGGCGCCATGGGTCTTGCCGAAGGTGTGGCCGCCGGCGATCAGGGCGACGGTTTCCTCGTCGTTCATCGCCATGCGGGCGAAGGTCTCGCGGATGTCGCGCGCCGCGGCCACCGGATCGGGCTTGCCGTTGGGGCCTTCGGGGTTGACGTAGATGAGGCCCATCTGCACGGCGGCGAGCGGGTTTTCGAGGTCGCGGTCGCCGCTGTAGCGCTTGTCGTCGAGCCAGGTCGTCTCCGGGCCCCAGTAGATGCCCTGGTCGGGCTCCCAGGTGTCGACGCGGCCGGCGCCGAAGCCGAAGGTCTTGAAGCCCATCGATTCGAGGGCGACGTTGCCGGCGAGGACCATGAGATCGGCCCAGGAGATCTTGCGGCCGTATTTCTGCTTGACCGGCCAGAGCAGGCGGCGGGCCTTGTCGAGATTGGCGTTGTCGGGCCAGCTGTTCAGCGGAGCGAAGCGCTGCTGGCCGGCGCCGGCGCCGCCGCGGCCGTCACCGATGCGGTAGGTGCCCGCCGCGTGCCAGGCCATGCGGACGAAGAGCGGGCCGTAATGGCCGAAATCGGCCGGCCACCAGTCCTGCGAATCGGTCATCAGCGCCTTCAGGTCGGCGATCACCGCATCGAGGTCGAGGGTCTTGAATTCCGCGGCGTAATCGAAATCCGGATCCATCGGGTTCGACAGCGCCGAGTGCTGGTGCAGCATGCCGAGATTGATCTGGTTGGGCCACCAGTCGGCATTGGACTGGATGCCGGCCGAGCTTGACCGGGTCGCGCCGCCGGTGACGGGGCATTTCGCTTCTGTCGACAAGTCTTCCTCCGTTGATTGCCTGGGATGCCTGTCCGCCCGGGGTAGCGACTCGATTCCGATCGGTCAAATCCATTTTATGGAATGGAACAATAGGGGAAACCTATTGCAATCAACGTGAAACAGTTCGTCGCGGAGTGCGGCGGGACGGCGCGGAATTGCCGCGGTGCAGCAACGAAAACGGCTTGCGGCGGTGCGGCGGCGCGGTATACCGGCTGTGCGTTGGTGTTTCCAGTGTGCGTCTGCCGCACAAACGGCGGCGCACCGCGACCGGCCGGAAGACCGGCGGCGAGGCGGGAGGGCGAATGGCGATGGAAACGAGGACGAGGGTCGGCATCATCGGCGCGGGGCCGGCGGGGCTGATGCTCGCGCATCTGCTGGCCCGGGCGGGGATCGACAGCGTCGTGCTGGAGCGGCAGTCCCGCCATCATGTCGAGCATCGGATCCGCGCCGGAATCCTTGAACACGACGTGGCCGAACTGCTCCGCGCGACCGGGCTTGGGGCGCGGATGGACACGATCGGCTTTCGCCATGACGGCACCAACCTGCTGTTCGACGGCGCGCTGCACCGGATCGACTTCGCGCGGCTGACCGGCCGCCATGTGATGCTCTACAGCCAGCACGAGGTGGTGCGCGACCTGATCGGGGCGCGGGTGGCGGCGGGGCTGCCGATCGTCTTCGAGGCGGAATGCGCGGCGATCGAGGGGATCGGGACGGCGCGGCCGGCGATCGTCTATCGGCATGACGGCGCCGAGCACCGCCTCGACTGCGATATCGTCGCCGCCTGCGACGGGTTTCATGGCGCCGGCCGCGCCGCGCTGCCGGCGGCGGCGGCGCGCGAATACGACCGGGTCTATCCGTTCGGCTGGCTCGGCATTCTCGCGGAAGCGCCGCCCTCGAAGGACGAGCTGATCTACGCCAATCATCCGAACGGGTTCGCGCTGCTGTCGATGCGGTCGGCCACGGTCAGCCGGCTCTACATCCAGTGCGGCATGGAGGAGCGGCTGGAGGACTGGCCGGACCAGCGGATCTGGGACGAGCTGGCGCGCCGGCTCGATCATCCGGGGTTCAGCCTGAACACCGGGCCGGTGATCCAGAAGGGGATCACGGCGATGCGCTCCTATGTCGTCGAGCCGATGCAGGCGGGGCGGCTGTTCCTCGCCGGCGATGCCGCGCATATCGTGCCGCCGACCGGAGCAAAAGGACTGAACGCCGCGATCGCCGATGCCGCGCTGCTGGCCGGCGCCATCGTCCGCTGGGCGCGGGGCGAGGCGGGCGCGCTCGCCGGCTATGGCAC
>JAJZFF010000420.1 GCA_021805485.1 Pseudomonadota bacterium | reverse complement strand
ATCTCTGGACATGCTGCATCGAGGCCGGCTTCGCCCCGCGCATCGTGCAGGAGGTGGTCGAGGCTCATGCCGTGATGGCGCTGGTTGCGGACGGGTTCGGCATCGCGCTGCTGCCCGACTCCGCCCGCCGCCTCGCGCCGCCCGGTCTCGGCTTCCGCCCACTCGCCGGCAATCCGGCGCGGGCCGATGTCAGCCTCGTCTACCCGCGGGAGCATTCCGCCGTGGTCGGCGAGTTTATCGGCTTCGCCCGGACCCACCTCGGGCGCGGCGCCGGCAGCGGCGGGCCGGGATCATAAGCGCGCGCTTATATGTGTCATTTAAACTGCAACCCACCCGTGCGATGAATTAGTCTGTTTCGTCGGAGCTGAAACG
Source organism: Pseudomonadota bacterium (assembly GCA_021805485.1). The sequence goes on along the minus strand of JAJZFF010000420.1, from coordinate 6,619 downwards.
GGACGGGCCGCAAGGACCATGACACAACAGAAAATTCGCTTTCATTTCCGTGGCGGGATCGTCGCGGTCGGCGACCTGCCGATCACGACCACGGTTCTCGGCTGGCTGCGGGAGAGCGCGGGGCAATGCGGCACCAAGGAAGGCTGCGCCGAGGGTGATTGCGGGGCCTGCACGGTCATCGTCGCCGAACTGGCGGAGGCCGCGCCGCCTGCCGGCGCCGTCCGCGTCGGCGGGCTCGATCTGCGGCCGGTCAATGCGTGCATCCGTTTCCTGCCGACGCTGCATGGCAAGGCGCTGCTGACGGTGGAGGATCTGCGTCCTCTGGCCGGCGGCGCGCTGCATCCGGTGCAGCAGGCGCTGGTCGACTGCCACGCCTCGCAATGCGGCTTCTGCACGCCGGGTTTCGCGATGTCGCTCCTCGCGCTGTATCTCGATCATCAGGGAGCCACGCCGCCGAACCGGCAGGCCATCGCCGACCGGCTGGCCGGCAACCTCTGCCGCTGCACCGGCTATCGGCCGATCCTCGATGCCGCCGAGCGGATGTTCACGCTTCCTCCGGTCGCGTTCGACGCGGCGCCGGTGGAAGCCTCCCTGCGCAGGATCGCGGCGGAAACGCCGCCGGCGTTCAGCTACGAGGCGGCCGATCCCGCCCTCGCGGCGGACGGCGTCCCCCGGTTCAACCGCTTTCATGCGCCGCGCACCGCCGAACGCCTGGCCGCGCTCTGCGCTGCAATGCCCGCGGCGCGCATCCTGGGCGGCGCCACCGATATCGGCCTGTGGGTGAACAAGCAGTTCCGCGACGTGGGCGATCTGATTTCGGTCAACGACGTCGCCGAACTGCGCGCGATCGAGGCGACGCCGGAGGGGCTGACCATCGGCGCCGCCGTACCGCTCGAGGATGCCTGGAACGCGCTCGCCGCCCTGGTGCCGGAATGTCGTGAAATGGCGTTGCGCTTTGCCGGGCCGCCGGTGCGCCATGCCGGCACGATGGGCGGCAACGTCGCCAATGGTTCGCCGATCGGCGATGCGCCGCCGGTGCTCATGGCGCTTGGCGCGACACTGGTCCTGCAACAGGGCGGGACGATCCGGCGTCTGCCGATCGACGCATTCTATCTCGATTACATGAAAACCGCCCGCGCACCTGGCGAGTTCCTGCGCGCGATCGAGATTCCCCGTCCCGATCCGGCGACGCGGTTCCGCGCCTACAAGATCTCGAAGCGCCATGACTGCGACATCTCGACCCTCAGCCTCGGCGCGGCGGTCACGCTGCGGGACGGCGCCGTGCGGGACGTCCGCCTCGCATTCGGCGGCATGGCCGCGACCGTGCGCCGCGCCGCGGCGGCGGAAGCCGCGCTGCGCGGCCAGCCCTGGAACGAGGCGACGATCGCGGCGGCGATGAACGCCCTCGGGGCCGATTTCACGCCCCTGACCGATTTGCGGGCGAGTGCCGGCTACCGGATGCGCGTGGCGCGCAACCTGCTGCGGCGGCTCCATCTCGAACTGACGGCGTCCGCGGCTGGACCGGCGCTGCGCACGCGCGCCGTCCCGTCCGGCATGATGGCAGGTGCCGCATGAACGAGCAGAGCCGCCCTGGGTCAGCCACATCCCGTGCCACGAAGCCCGGCGTTGCCGGTTTCGCGGCGGGTGTCACGGTTGCCTGGTCGGAAGCGGACGAGGCGGCGCTGGCCGCCGGCAGCCGCGTCGGTGTGGGTGTCCCGCACGAATCAGCGCATCTGCACGTTTCCGGCGCCGCGGCGTATGTCGACGATGTGCCGGAACGGGCGGGAACCCTGCACGCCGCGCTCGGCCTCTCTCCGGTCGCGGCGGGAACGCTGCTCGGCATCGACACGGCGCTTCTGCGCGCGCAGCCAGGCGTCGTCGATGTCATCATCGCGTCCGACATTCCCGGCGCGAACGAATGCGGCCCCGTCGTGCATGACGATCCGATCCTCGCCGAGGGCGCCGTGCGCTATCTTGGCCAGCCGGTCTTCATCGTCGTCGCCACCACGCGCGATCTCGCGCGCCGGGCCGCGGCGAAGGCGCGCGACGCCGTGCGGGTCGAGCCGGCGGAGCCGGTCCTCGATCCCCGTGCCGCCCATGAGGCGGGCCGCCACCTGCGCGCGCCGATGGAACTCGTCCGCGAGTCGGAGCCGGGCGCCTGCCGCCGGGCCATCGCGGCGGCGCCGCACCGGCTCGCCGGGCGGTTCAGCCTCGGCGGCCAGGAGCAATTCTATCTCGAAGGCCAGATCACCTATGCGATCCCGACCGAGAATGACGGGATGCACGTGCTGTGCTCGACGCAGCACCCGAGCGAGATGCAGCATCTCGTCGCCCATGCGCTCGGCTGGCGCAGCCATCAGGTGCTGGTCGAATGCCGGCGCATGGGCGGCGGGTTCGGCGGCAAGGAATCGCAGTCGGGGCTGTTCGCCTGCGCGGCCTCGATCGCCGCTTCACGGCTCGGCCGGCCGGTGAAGCTGCGCCTCGACCGCGACGATGATTTCCTGATCACCGGCCGCCGCCACGGATTCGAATACGATTATGAGGTCGGCTTCGACGACAACGGCCGGATCGCGGGTCTCGTGATCACCATGATCGCCAATGCCGGCCACTCGACCGACCTGTCGATGGCCGTGCTCACCCGCGCGCTCTGCCATGCGGACAATGCCTATTTCCTGCCCGAAGTCGCGCTGACCGGCCATCTCGCCCGGACCGACACGCAGAGCAACACCGCCTTCCGCGGCTTCGGCGGCCCGCAGGGCGCGCTGGTCACCGAGATCATCCTCGACTCGATCGCCCGCCGCCTCGGCCGCGACGCGCTCGAGATCCGGTGCGCGAATTTCTACGGTCGCGGCGCGCGCGACGTCACGCCATACGGACAGACGGTCGAAGACAACGTGATTGCCGAGATCGTGGAACAGCTCGTCCGGAGCGGCGCCTATCACGAGCGCCGCGCCGCGGTCGCGGCCTTCAACGCGACCAGTCCGGTGCTGAAGAAGGGGCTTGCGCTGACGCCGGTGAAATTCGGCATTTCCTTCAACGTGCCGCATCTGAACCAGGCCGGCGCGCTGGTGCATGTCTATGCCGACGGCAGCGCGCTGGTGAATCACGGCGGCACCGAGATGGGGCAGGGGCTCAACACCAAGGTCGCGCAGGTCGTCGCGGATGCGCTGGGGATCGGCTTCGACCAGGTGCGCTGCACGGCGACGGACACGTCGAAGGTCGCGAACACCTCCGCCACCGCCGCCTCCACCGGGGCGGATCTGAACGGCATGGCGGCGCTCGACGCGGCGCTCGCGATCCGCGGGCGGCTCGCCGCGTTCGCCGCGGAGCGTTTTGAAACCGGAATCGAAAGCATCTGCTTTTCAAATGGTCTCGTGCGGATCGGCGGCACATCGATCAGCTTCGCCGATCTCGTCCGCATGGCCTACGAAGCGCGCGTGCAACTCTGGAGCGACGGCTTCTACGCCACGCCGAAGATCAACTGGTCGCCACAGACGATGCGTGGCCGGCCGTTCTACTATTTCGCGTACGGTGCCGCGGTATCCGAGGTCGTGATCGACACGCTGAGCGGCGAATTCACGGCACTGCGCACCGACATTCTGCACGATGCCGGGCGGTCGCTGAACCCCGCCATCGATATCGGCCAGATCGAGGGCGGCTTCGTGCAGAGCATGGGCTGGCTGACATCGGAAGAACTGGTCTGGCATCCGAAGACCGGCATGCTGCTGACCCATGCGCCAAGCACCTACAAGATCCCCACCGCGAACGACGTGCCCGCGGTGCTGAACACGACCCTGTTCGACGGCCCCAACCGGGAACCGAGCATCCACCGTTCAAAGGCGGTCGGCGAACCGCCGATGCTGCTGGCCTTCTCGGTGCTGCTCGCGATCCGCGACGCGATCTCGGCCGCCGGCGGCCACCGCGTCGATCCGCCGCTGCGCGCACCGGCGACGCCGGAGGCGATCCTCGACGCGCTCGATGTCGTCCGCGCCGGCGGTGACGCACCGTGAGTACCGTTGCACAACCTCCACGCGGCGTGATCGTCGAGCTGCGGCGCGTTCGTGGCTCGGCGCCCCGCGAGCAGGGCACGCGCATGATGGTGACGGCGCACGCGACCGACGGCACGATCGGTGGCGGCGCCCTGGAACACGCGGCGATCGCGCGCGCCCGCGCGCTGCTCGGCGAATGGATCGCCCATCCCGATCTTGCTCGCGAAATGCACGAGCTTCACGCGCTCGGCCCGCAGCTTGGCCAGTGCTGCGGAGGCTCCGTCACCCTCGCCTATGCGCCGTCGGACTCGGGAAAGCTCGAAGCCCCGCCGCCCATGTTTCATCTGCAACTGCACGGGGCCGGTCATGTCGGCCGTGCCGTGGTCGCGGTTCTCGCGACTCTCGGCTGCACGATCGACTGGATCGACTCCCGCCTCGACGCATTTCCCGCCAGCCTCCCCGGCGGCAAGGCACAACTCGCCTGCCGCAGGCTGGCCGATCCGGTCGCCGCCATCGCGGATGCGCCGCCGGGTGCCGCGTTCCTGATCATGACCCATGCCCACCCGCTCGACGCGGCACTGTGCGCCGCGGTCATGCGGCGCGGCGATTTCGGCTATCTCGGCCTGATCGGTTCGGAAACCAAGCGCGCGCGCTTCACCCGCCAGTGGCGCCGGCAGGACATCCCGCCCGCGGCGATCGCGCGCCTGTGCTGCCCGATCGGGATTCCCGCGATCCAGGGCAAGCAGCCGGAACTCATCGCTCTCGCCGTCGCCGCGGAACTGGCATCGCGGTTTCCGGCGCGGCACATGCGCCAGCTTCCGCGCATCCCGATCGATCTCGACGCCGAGTGCAGCGCCTGTCGTGCCTCGGCGCGCTGCGCCGGATCATAAGCGGGGAATTATATCGACAATTTCGGATCGCGGGCGCGGCAGCGGGCTGCCACCATCGCCCGCGCATGAGAGGAAACGGACCGGATCGATGACTGACCTGACCACGCATGTTCTCGACACTGCCCACGGCATTCCGGCGGCCGGTGTGCGTATCCGCCTGTTCGCTGCCGGAGCGGCCGGAGGGCCCCTGGCCGAAGCCGAGACGGATGCTAACGGCCGCGCGAAGATTGTGCCCGCGAACGGCGTGGCCTTCGATTCCGGCAGCTATGACCTCGTGTTTTCCGTCGGCGCCTATTTCGGCGCGAAGGGCGCGGCCGAGCCGGCACCGCGCTTTCTGGACGATGTCGTGATCCGCTTCGGTCTCCGCGCCGGGGCCGCGCACCTTCATGTCCCGCTGCTGATCTCGCCGTTCGGCTACACGACCTATCGGGGACAATGACGACAATGACGGCCTATATGGCGCAATGGGCGATGGCCCTGCTGATCTGGCTCCACGTGATCGCGGCGATCGCCTGGATCGGCGAATCCTTCTACTTCGTCATGCTCGACAATGGGCTGAAGTCACCGGCCGAGGCCGAGGCCCGCGAACGCGGCGTGTTCGGCGAGATGTGGTCGGTCCATGGCGGCGGGTTCTACCACGCGCAGAAATATCTCGTCTCGCCCGCGCGCATGCCCGAAGACCTGCACTGGTCGAAGTGGAAATCCTACACGACCTGGCTGTCCGGCTTCGCGCTGTTCACGGTGATGTATCTGCTCCAGCCGGGCATCTATCTGCTCGATCCCTCGGTGGCGCGGATCGCGCCGGGCCTCGGCGTGGCGGCGGCGCTCGGCTTCCTGCTCGTCGGCTGGGTTGTCTATGATGTCCTGTGCCGCGCCTTCGGCGACCGGGATCTGCGGCTCGGCGTCGCCATCGCGGTCTATGTCGGCGCCGCCGCCTTCATCTCGACGCATCTGTTCGCGCCCCAGGCCGCGTTCCTGATCATCGGCGCCATGCTTGGCACGATCATGACGGCGAATGTCTTCTTCTGGATCATCCCGGGCCAGAGGAAGATGGTCGCGGCGCTCGCCCGCGGCGAAACGCCCGACCCGCTGCCCGGCAAGCGCGGCAAGCAGCGTTCGGTGCACAACACCTATTTCACGCTGCCGGTCGTCTTCGCCATGCTCAGCAGCCATTTCGGCATGCTGTTCAGCCATCCGGCCAGCTGGATCTATCTCTGGCTGGTCATGGTGGCGGGCGCGCTCATTCGCCAGTTCTTCGTGCTCTGGCACAAGGGGCAGCGCAATTTCGCCCTGCCGATCGCCGGCGCGGTGCTGATCGTCCTGGTGATCGTCGCCGTGGCGCCGGGCGCGATGTCGACCGGCGCGTCGGCCGAAGCCGCGGGAGTGCAGGGCAATGTAACCGTCGCCCGGATCGAGCCGATCATCCATGAGCGTTGCGCGGCCTGTCATTCCGCCCATCCGACGCTGATGGCCAGCGCCCCGAACGGCATCATGTTCGACACGGCGGCCGAGATCCGCTCCAGGGCGTCGCTGATCGAACAGCAGGCGGTGAGCGCGAAGTCGATGCCGCCCGGCAACGTCACGCACATCACCAGGCGGGAGCGAGAGGAAATCGCCGCCTGGGTGAGGGGAGGTGCCAAATGAGCGCCGACGGCCCCGACATCGCCACCCTGAACGCCATGGCGCGGGAGGATTTCGTCGCAGCACTCGGCGATATCTACGAGCATGCCGCGTGGGTCG
>JAJZFF010000040.1 GCA_021805485.1 Pseudomonadota bacterium | reverse complement strand
GGCGGATCATCCGTTTGGCTCGGCGCTGGTGGTTCAGCGGCGTGCCGTCGGTATCGCGGGCCTCCGGAAAAATTCGTGCGCCAAGCCAGCGAATCGTCCCGGATTTCTGCTCTTCATCACACTCGACGACGGCAAAGCCGATCGATGTGGTACCGATATCGAGCCCGAATACACGCTCCATGACTGGGTTCCCTCCGGCCCTTGTTCTCGCTTGGCGCTTGCCGTGGCGAGAGAGAGATGCTAGTCATGGAAGCGTAGCAAATCGAGGGGCGGTCGCTTTTCGCAAGCAAATGACCTCCTTGAGCGGGTTCGGCATCCCAAAGGTCGATTGCCGGGATAAATCCCCGCCCTGTGCGGGGATTTATTTTTTCAATATCGTTGGAATGGGCCCCGACCGGCCAGCGCCTCAGCGTGCCTGCTGAATGGCCGAGAGCAGCCAGCTTCCGCCTTGGGCGCGCAGGAAGGTCCAGAGCTCGGTCACCATCACCCGCTCGGTGGCGGAGCCGTCGGCGACGCGGCCGGCGCGGTCCAGGGTGACGTCGGTCATCGAGAACTGCATCGCCACGGTGGCGTATTCGCGCCCCTGCTCAGCCCACGCCTCGCTGAGATCGCCGCGCTCCAGGCGCACGTCGCGCACCAGGTTGCGCACGCCGCGGCTTTCCTGCTCGGCGAGCTGTTCGGCGAAGTAGGAGACCATCTCCGGCGTCGCCAGGCGCTGCAGGGCGCTGAGATCGTGCGCGCTCCAGGCGGCCTGGATGTCGATCAGCGCGCGCTCGAACTGCTGGTAGTCCTGCGGCGTGATGGCGACCGGCGCGGCCGCGGGCCGGCCGCCGATGCCCCCGGCTACCCCACCCCCGGCCATCCCCATCCCCGGTCCGCGCGCCGCCCCGCCCGGCGCGGCGAAGGCGAAGCCCTGGCCGAAGCGGCGGAACAGCCAGCGCCCGACCAGGTAGAGCAGGTAGATCTGCAGCAGGAAGCCGAGGAAGCCGAAGATGCCGTGGATGCCGCCGAACAGCCCGTGGCCGAACAGCAGCCCGCCGATCCCGGCCCCGATCAGCCCGCCGAGCAGGCCGGACATGAACGGCGAGCGGCCGCCAAAGCCGGGCGCGTAGGCGGGGGCGGCGTAGCGCGGCGCCTCGGGCTGGGTCAGGCTGCGCTGCATCGGCGCGGCGCTGTAGGGCGCGGTCGGCGTCGCCGAGGGCGCGGAATAGGTCCGGCTGCCCCGGCTGCCCGAGGACGTGCCGCCGCCGGCCCGGGCCTCGGCCAGCGCCGGGGCCAGGGCCAGAACCAGCGCCAGCATCAGCGCGGCGAGCGCGGCGGGGCGGAAACGGCTGAGGCGCATGCGCGTCCCTCCAGGATGAAACCCGATCGGATATGGGAACGGTGCCCGCTCTTCAGGAGGGGGCGCCGCCTCGTCTCAGCCGCCGGCGATCGTCATCCCGTCCACGCGCACGGTCGGCGCGTCCGTGCCGCGGCGAAAGCGCAGGTCGCTGGCCGGCGTGAGGTGGGCGAACATGTCGATCAGATTGCCGGCGATGGTGATCTCGGCCACCGGCTCGGCGATCTGGCCGGCGCGGATCATGAACCCCGCGGCGCCGCGGCTGTAGTCGCCGGTGACGGTGTTCACCCCCATGCCGATCAGCTCGGTGACGTAGAGCCCCTCGGCGATGTCGGCCATCAGCGCGGCCGGGGTGGCGGCGCCGGGCAGGAGGTAGAGATTGGAGGGCGACGGCCCGGGCGGGCTGGAGGTGCCCCGCACCGCATGGCCGGTGGGGGCGAGGCCGAGCTGGCGGGCGCTGCGCAGATCCAGCAGCCAGGACGCCAGCACCCCGTCGGCGACGAGGTCGCGCGCTTCGGTCGGCTGGCCCTCGGCGTCGAACGGGCGCGAGCGCAGGCCGCGCACCCGGCGCGGATCGTCGCGCACGGTGATGCCCGGGGCGAACACGGCGCTGTTCAGCCGGTCCTTCAGGAAGCTGGTGCCGCGGGTGATGGCGCCGCCATTGATGGCGCCGGCGAGATGGCCGAGCAGGCTGGCGGCGACCCTTGGATCGTAGATCACCGGCAGCTTCGCGGTGCGCGGCCGGCGCGGATTGGCCCGCGCCACCGCCCGCTCCCCCGCGCTCCGCCCGATGGCGGCGGCGGGCTCGAGATCGGCGAGGTGGACGGCGGTGGAGTAGTCATAGTCGCGCTGCATCGCGGTGCCGGCGCCGGTGAGCGCGGTGGCGGAGACCGAGTGGCTGCTGCGGGCGTAGCCGCCGGCGAAGCCGGCCGAGGTGACGAGGGCGATCTCGCTGCGCCCGTAGCCGGCCTCCGCCCCCTCGGAATTGGTCACGCCGGCCACCGAGAGCGCCGCCTCCTCGGCCTCGGCGGCGCGCGCGATCAGGGCCGCGACATCGGGTTCGGCGGCGTCGGCGAGGTCCAGCGGCGCGGCGTCGGGCGGCGGGCGCGGATGCGCGTCCAGCCCGGCGAACGGATCCTCCGGCACCACGCGCGCCATCGCCACCGCCTGCTCGGCGAGCCCGGCGAAGCGGCGCGGATCGACCGTGCTGGCCGAGACGATGGCGGCGCGGCGGCCGACGAACACGCGCAGCCCCACGTCGCGGGTCTCCGAGCGTTCGACATGCTCCACCCGGCCGAGCCGGCGCTGCACCGAGAGCGAGGCGCCGGAGAGCAGCACGGCGTCCGCCGCGTCCGCGCCGGCGGCGCGCGCGGCCGCGATCAGGCCGCCGAGCAGATCGATCGCGTCCATCACGCGGCCAGCCGGTCGGCGATCGAGGGCAGGCCCGGCACCTTGCCGGCCGGGCCGAGGGCGGCCAGCGTCGGCGGGGCGCGGAACAGGCGGGCGGCGACGCGGGCGATGTCGTCCAGGGTGACGGCGTTGATCCGCGCCACCGTTTCCTCGGTCGGGATCACCCGGCCGAACACCTGCCACTGGCGCGCGAGCTGCTCGCAGCGGCTGGAGGTGCTCTCCAGCGACATCAGCACGCTCGCCTTCACCTGGGCGCGGGCGCGGGCGAGCTCGGGCTCGTCGGCGTCCTGCTGCACGCGGCGCAGCTCCTCGATCACCACCGGCACCAGCTCCTCCGCCTCGTGCTCGCCGGTGCCGGCATAGATGCCGAACAGGCCGCCATCCATGTAGGGCGCGGTGAAGGAATAGATGGAATAGACCAGCCCGCGCTTCTCGCGGATCTCCTGGAACAGGCGCGAGGACATGCCGCCGCCGAGCAGGGTGGAGAGCAGCAGCGCCGGGTAATAGTCCGCATCGCCATAGGCGACGGAGGGGAAGCCGAGCACGATGTGGACCTGGTCCAGCTCGCGCGCCTCGCGGAACTCGCCGCCCTGGTAGCGCGCCGCCTCCGCCACCGGCATGGTCTTGGGCCGCAGATCGGCGAAGTGCCGCTCCACCAGCCCGACCACGTCCGCGTGCTCCAGCGCGCCGGCGGCGGCGACGACGCTGTTCGAGGCGGCGTAGTGGCGCTGCATGTAGCCGACCAGACTGTCGCGCCCGAGCCGGCGGATGATCGCCTCGGTGCCCAGGGTCGGGCGGCCCATCGGCTGGGCGGGGAAGGCGCGCTCCTGGAAATGGTCGAAAATGATGTCGTCCGGCGTGTCGTTGGCCTGGCCGATCTCCTGCAGGATGACGCCACGCTCGCGCTCGAACTCCTCGGCCTCGAAGGTGCTGTGGGTGAGGATGTCGCCGATGATGTCGGCGGCGAGCGCGGTATCCTCCTTCAGCACCTTGACGTAGTAGGCGGTCTGCTCGCGCGCGGTGTAGGCGTTGATGTGCCCGCCGACCGCCTCGATCTCCTCGGCGATGCGCTGGGCGCTGCGCCGCTCGGTGCCCTTGAAGGCCATGTGTTCGAGGAAGTGCGAGACGCCGTTCTCCGCCGCCGTCTCGTTGCGCGTGCCGGTGGCGACATAGGCGCCGAGCGAGACCGTCTCGACCCGCTCCATGCGCTCGGTGATGACGGTCAGGCCCGAGGCGAGCCGGCTGATTTGGACGGCGTTGCTGGTCATGCGGCATTCCTGAGGCTGAAGCTGCGGATCGCCGCCTGGATGGCGGCGAGGTCGTTGGGCAGCACGGTGTACTGCTCCCCACGCTCATATAGGTCGGCCAGCCGCGACGGCAGAGGGGGGCGCGTGCCGGTGGCCTGCTGCATTGCGTCGGGGAACTTGGCCGGGTGCGCGGTGGCCATGGCGATCATCGGCAGGTCCCGCCCCGCCGGCAACGCGGCGGCGGCGGCGATGCCGACGGCGCTGTGCGGATCCGCGAGGTAGCCGGTACGCGCCGCCAGCAGGCGGATCTCGGCCAGGGTCGCGGCATCGTCGAGGCGGAAGCCGTGGAACAGGGTGCGGATGCGGTGCCAGGCGGCGTCCGGCACCGGCATGGTGCCGGAGGCGCGGAAGCTCTGCATCGCCGCGCGCGTCGCCGCCGCGTCGCGGTCCAGCGCCTCGAACAGCAGGCGCTCGAAATTGGAGCTGATCTGGATGTCCATCGAGGGCGAAAGCGAGGGCTCGACCGGGCGGACGCTCATGTCGTTGCTGGCGAGGAAGCGGGCGAGGATGTCGTTGCGGTTGGCGCCGACGACCAGGCGCGCGATCGGCAGGCCCATGCGGCGCGCGCCGTAGGCGGCCAGCACATTGCCGAAATTGCCGGTCGGCACGGCGAAGCCGACCTCCCGGTCCGGCCCGCCGAGGGCCAGCGCGCCGGCGACGTAATAGGGGATTTGCGCGGCGATGCGGGCCCAGTTGATCGAATTCACCGCCGAGAGGCGCAGCTCGGTGCGGAAGGCGGCGTCGGCGAACATCGCCTTCACCAGGTCCTGGCAATCGTCGAACGTGCCCTCGACGGCGATGTTGGCGACGTTGCGCGCGCGCACCGTGGTCATCTGCCGCCGCTGCACCTCCGAGGTGCGCCCGCGCGGATGGAGAATGACGATATCGACCCGGGCGCGGTCGCGGCAGGCCTCGATCGCCGCCGAGCCGGTATCGCCGGAGGTGGCGCCGACGATCATCACCCGCTCGCCGCGCTCGGCCAGCACATGGTCGAACAGCCGGCCGATCAGCTGCAGCGCCAGGTCCTTGAAGGCCAGGGTCGGGCCGTGGAACAGCTCCTGAACCCAGAGACGGGTGTCCAGCTGCAGCAGCGGCACGACGGCGGGGTGTCCGAACCGGTCATAGGCCTCCCGGCACAGGCGCTGCAGCACGGCGAAGGGCAGCGCCTCGCCGACGAACGGCTGCATCACCCGCGCCGCCAGCTCCGCGTAGGAAAGCGCGCGCAGAGACCGCCAGTCCGCGGCGGTGAAATGCGGCCAGGATTCGGGCACGAACAGCCCGCCATCCTCGGCGAGCCCGGCGAGCAGCACGGCGGCGAAGTCGCGCGCCGGCGCCTCGCCACGGGTGGAGATGTAGCGCATGAGCAAAGACTAGGCGGTTTTCACGACGGGAGATACCGCGCCCGCAGATGCGCCTCGAAATCCGCCACGTCCAGCGCCTTGCCGGTGGCCGCGCGCAGCAGATCGCTGAAGCCGAGCCGGCTGCCCTGGGCGTGGACATGGGTGCCGAGCCAGGCCCGCAGCGGCGACAGATCCCCCTGCCCCAGCGCCGCGTCCAGCCCCGGCGTCTGCCGCCGCGCCGCCGCCATCAGCTGCGCCGCGGCCATGGCGCCGAGCGTGTAGGACGGGAAGTAGCCGAAGCCGCCATCGTACCAGTGAATGTCCTGCAGGCAGCCCTGCGCGTCGTCGGCCGGAGTGAGGCCGAGCAGGGCGCGCAGGCCGTCATTCCAGGCGCCCGGCAGGTCAGCCACGGCGAGATCGCCGCCGATCAGCGCCTGTTCCAGCCGGAAGCGCAGGATGACATGGGCCGGATAGGTCAGCTCATCGGCATCGACGCGGATGAAGCCGCGCTCCACCCGCCGCCACAGCCGCGCGAGATTGGCCGGCTCGTACCAGGCCGCCTCACCGCCGAAGGCCGCGTGCAGCTCCGGCCCGAGCCAGCCGAGGAACGCGTCCGTGCGGCAGGCCTGCATCTCGACGATGAGCGACTGGCTCTCATGCACCGCCATCCCCGCCGCCTCGCCCACCGGCTGGCGCGCGTGCGCCGGCGGCAGGCCGCGCTCGTAGAGCGCGTGCCCGGTCTCGTGCAGCACGGCGAGCACGGCCTTGGCGAAATCCGCCTCGTCGTAGCGCGTGGTGATGCGGACATCGGCCGGCGTGCCGCCGCAGAAAGGGTGCGCCGAGCGGTCCAGCCGGGCATGGGCGAAATCGAGCCCGGCGCGCTCGGCGAGGCGGCGGCACAACGCCTCCTGCGCCGGGATCGGGAACGGGCCGGGGATCGGGCGCGGCGGCGGGCGGCGGGCCTGGTGTTCCTCCGCCGCCGGCAGCGCGGTGGCGAGGAAGGCCTCGTAGCGGTCGAAGATCGGCGCCACGTCGGCGGCGCCGATGCCGCGCTGGTAGCCATCCATCAGCGCGTCGTAGGGCGAGAGGCCGAGCGCCTGGGCCAGGGCGTCGGCCTGCTCGCGCGTCAGCCGCACCACCGTTTCGAGCAGCGGGCGGACGGCGGCGAAATCGGCCGCGCGCCGGGCCTCGCGCCAGACCGTCTCGCAGGCGGCGTTGGCGCGCGCCTGCGCCTCGACGAGATCGGCCGGCAGCGCCATGGCGCGGGCCTGGGCGTGGCGCATCAGCGCCAGATTCGCCGCCGCCCACGGATCGGCCGCGGCGGCGGCCCCGGCGGCGGCGAGATCGTCCGCGACCGCCGGCTCCGTCAGCAGGCCGTGGCCGAGGCCGGCGAGGACGGCGAACTGCTCGCCGCGCGCCGCCGCGCCGCCCGCGGGCATCATCGCCGCCGCGTCCCAGCCCAGCATGGCGGCGGCCTCGCCGAGCACGGCGATGCGGTGGAACCGCGCCACCGCCCGCGCATAGGCGGCCGCGCTTTCCGATCCGGCAGGGGTCATCGGTCTTTTCCTTCCTGCGTCAGCGTCTTGCGCGCCCACAGCGCGAACACCACCGCCAGCACCGTGGCGAGGCCA
>JAJZFF010000205.1 GCA_021805485.1 Pseudomonadota bacterium | reverse complement strand
GAATCGGCCGAGTTCAGCTTCTTCTATGTCGGCGAGGCGATCCTGCATTACGTGCCGCACCTGTTCCTCAAGCATCGCGGCATGGAAGACCGCTTCGTCGACCAGACGCCGGAGACCGGGCTCGTGCTGGCCGAGCGCGTTTCGGGGGTCGGCAGCGTGGCGCATGCCCTTGCCTATGCGCAGGCGGTGGAGGCCGCCGCGCAGGTGGCCGTTCCCGGCCGCGCGCGCTACCAGCGGGTGATCGTCGCCGAGCTCGAGCGGCTTTACAATCATCTTCATTATCTCGGCCATCTTGCCGATACGACGACGCTGAAGGTGGCCCATGCCGAAGGCGCGCTGCTTGCCGAGCGGGTCAAGCAGATCGGCGCCCGGGTGACGGGCAGCCGGTTCCTGCGCGGCGTGATCGCGCCGGGCGGGCTGCGGCGGGAGCTGCGCGTCGAGGGTCTTGCCGGGGCGCTCGATGCCCTGCGCGCGCCGATCCGCCGCTACATCGCGCGGCTGGACGCCTCGGAAAGCCATTTCGACCGGCTGGCGACGACCGGCGTGCTGCCCCGCGAGGTGGCGTTCGACCAGGGCGCGACCGGGCCGGTTGCCCGTGCCTCCGGCCTCGACCGCGACCTGCGGCGCGACCATGCCTATGCCGCCTACGACGATCCCGACCTCGCCCTCGCCGTCGCCACCGGGACCGACGGCGATGCCCACGCCCGTGCTCGCGTGCGGATCGCCGAGATCGAGAATGCGCTGCTGATGATCGAGCGCGCCATCGCGCTGACGCCCGGCGGCGCAATCCGGGTCGCCTGCGCGCCGGCCGCCGGCGCCGAGGCGATGGGCTGGGCGGAATCGCCGCGCGGCACGCTGATCTATGCCGTGCATGTCGGGCCCGACGGGCGGCTCGCGCGGGTCAAGATCAAGTCGCCCTCCTTCTCCAACTGGCGGGTGTTTCCCTACACCGTGCACGGCACGAACATGATGGACTACGCGATCAACGAGGCGAGTTTCGGCCTGACCATCGCCGGATGCGCGCGATGAGGGGGAGGTGCGGATGGCACTCTGGACGCTGATCGGCCTGCTCGAAGGGCCAGCCACCACGCCGTGGCCGCTGAAGCCGGGGCCGGACGGCCAGGATGGCGTGGTCGGGATGCCGCGGCTCGACCCCGGGCGCTGCGAGGCGGGGTGCGACGCATGCGCGGCATCCTGCCCGACCGGCGCGATCAGTCTTTCCGGCGCGCGGATCGCGCTCGATTACGGGCGCTGCGTCGTCTGCCAGCGTTGCGTCGAAGCCTGCCCGACCGGCGCGCTGGCCGAGAGCGGCGACTGGGCGTTCGGCGTGCGGGCGCGCGACGATCTCAGGACCGGCATCGCCGCCGGCCCGGCGGCCGCGGCCGCGCCGGAGGGTCCGGGGCGCGGCTTCCGGCGCAGCCTGCATGTGCGGCATGTCGATGCCGGCTCCTGCAATGGCTGCGAATCCGAGCTGCAGGCCCTGAACAACCCGTTCTACAACCTGCACCGGCTGGGCATCTTCTTCACGCCCTCGCCGCGCTTCGCCGATCTGCTGCTGGTGACCGGCCCGGTGACGCGGGCGATGCTGGAGCCGCTGCGCCGCACCTGGGAGGCGATGCCGGCGCCGCGCTGGGTCATGGCCTGCGGCACCTGCGCGGTGTCCGGCGGCATCGCGCCGGGCGGGCCGTGCCTGTCCGGCCTCGAGGAGGCGCTGCCGGTCGACCTCTACCTGCCCGGTTGCCCGCCCAATCCGGCCGCGATCATCGAGGCGCTGCTGATGTTCCTCGGGCGCCGGGCGCAACGCGTGCGCGGAGGGCGGATCGATGGTGAATGACCTGATCGGCCTCGCCGTCCTGCTGTGGCTGGTCGCCGGCCTCATCGCGCTGGCGGGCAGGGGGGTCGCGTTCGGCCGCGGGCTGGCCGGGCTGGGTTGCCTCGCCGGCATGATCGCCGCGATCCTGGCGCTGCCGGGGGCCAGTCCGCCGGTGGCGCTGCCCGTCTTCCGCATCGCCGACGAGGGTTCCGGCTTCACGCTCTCCCCGGCCGCGCTCTGGCTGTTCGGCTTCGGGCTGGCGCCGGCGATGCTGGCGGCCTGGCTCGGCTCGCCGGGGCGGGGCGGGCGGTTCTGGCTGTTCGGACTGTCGATGAGCCTGATCGGCGCGCTCGGCGTCTTCGGGGTGACGCAGGGGGCCGCATTCCTCATCGCCTGGGAGATCATGAGCCTGGGCGGCGCGGCGATGATCCTCGGCGAGCGGCTGGGTGAAGGGGCGGGAGGCCACGCGCTGTTCATGCTCGGCCTGCTCGAGGTGGGAGCGGTGGCGCTGCTCGCTGCCGTTCTGGTCCTCGGGACGGCCTCGGGTTCGTTGGACTTTGGGGGGTTCGCGTCGGCCTGGCGCGGCGCGGCGCTCTATGGCCCGGCGATCGCGGGGGGGCTGCTCATCGTCGGGTTCGGCGCCAAGCTCGGGCTGCTGCCGTTCTACGAATGGTTTCCGGGCGCCTATGCGGCGGGCTCGGGCGCGACCGGGGCGGTGCTGTCCGGCGTCGTGCTCAACGCCGCGTTCTTCGGCCTGGCGCGAGGCCTGCTGGTCTGGCTGCCGGGCGGGGTGGACGAGGGGTTCGGCATCGCGCTGTGCGCCATCGGCGTGACCAGCGCGATCCTCACCACGCTCTACGCCTTCCAGCAGGAGGACTGGCGGGCGCTGCTCGCCTTCTCCACGGCGGAGAACGCGTCGGTCGCGGTGACCGCGCTCGGCGCCGCGCTGCTGTTCGCGGCGGGGCAACTGCCCCTGTTCGCCGGGCTGGCGTTCACGGTCGCGCTGCTGCATCTCGCCGCCCACGCGCTTGCCAAGGGCGCGCTGTTTCTCGCCGCCGACGGCGTGTTCGCCGCAACCGGCGGCTACGCCATCCGGCAGGATGGAATGCTGCGCGCGAACACGCCCATTTTCGGCATCGGGGCGCTGTTCGCCGCGATGAGCCTGGCGGCGATGCCGCCCCAGGCCGGGTTCGTCTCGGAATGGTTCATGTTCCAGACCGTGTTCCAGGGGTTCCACCTGCCGGGGCTGGCCGGGCGCCTGACGCTCGTGCTGACCGGCGCGGGCCTCGCGCTGACGGCGGCGATCGCCTTCGCCACCTTCGTCAAGCTGTTCGGCGTCGGCCTGCAAGGGCGCGCGGCGGACGGCGGCGCGCGGCTTCCCGCGCGGCATCAATCCGCGGTCGGCGCGCTTGGCCTCGCCGTGCTCGCGCTGGCCGTGGGAATGCCGGTCTGGCTCGGCGCGCTCGCCCGTTCCTGGCCCGCGCATGGCGCCATCGATGCCGCGGCGCACATGGCCGACGGATGGATCCTGGTGCCGCTGAGCGCCGGCTTCGCCTTCATCTCGCCGTCGAAGCTGGTCATCGTGATGCCGCTGCTGGCGCTGGTGCCGGTGATGGCGATCCTGCTGTCCAGACGCCGCCCAGCGCGGCGGGTTCCCGTCTGGTATGGCGGCTCGCCGCGCCTCGACCGGCGCAATGCGACCACGGCGCTGACCTTCTCGAATTCGCTCCGGACGTTCTACAGCTTCGTCTATCGCCCGCGCGCGGAAACCGGCGTGGAAACCAGCCTGTCGCCGTATTTCGTGAAGCATCTGCGTTTCGAGCACGACGTGGCGCCGATTTTCGGCCCCGCCCTGTTCGGCCCGGCGGTGCGGCTGGCGAATGGCCTCGCCCGGCGGGCCCGGGTTTTGCAGTCGGGCTCTCTCAACCTCTATCTCGGCATCATCGGCCTGCTGCTCGTCGCCATTCTCGTTGTCGCCCTGTTCTGACCGGCGGCTCACACGATCGGGAGGATATCGTTTGTTGCTGACAGGGAAGGCGGATCGGCGCTAGTCTCGGTGCAGCGTCGTTGTCCGGGCCGGTTCGACCCGAACGCCGAGGAGGACCTCGATGCGCATCATGGAAGATGCCCTTCTGCTCAGGGTTTTCCTGGGCGAGGATGACATGGCCGGCGGCCAGCCGCTCTATCGCGCGATCCTCGATGCGGCGATGCGGGCCGGGCTGGCCGGCGGCACGGCGCTGCCGGCCCCGATGGGCTTTGGCACCTCGCGCGGAATGAGGACGGGCATCAACGTCGATGCCGGGGCGCATCAGCCCATCGTCGTCGAGATCATCGACCGGCCGGACCGGATCGAGGCGTTCCTGCCGGTGATCGAGCCGATCATTCCCTCCGGCGTGGTCACGCTGGAGGCGCTCAAGATGCGAAAGATCGTTCCCGGTTCGCCGGCCCCGGCCTGACGCGGACGAGACAGCGAGGAGGACACGGCGATGGATGTTCCACACGAGGCTTCGCTGCTGCGGATCTATACCAGCTCGGCCGACCGCCATGGCGGGACGTCGCTGTTCATCGCGATCGTTCACGCGGCGCGGGATCACGGGCTCGCCGGCGCCACCGTGCTGCGCGGCACGCTCGGCTTCGGCCATACAGGGCGCCTGCATGAGGGGCACCTTCTGCCGTTCTCCGACGATCATCCCGTCATCGTCGAGATCGTCGACGCCACCGACAGGATCGAGGTCTTCCTGCCGGTTCTGGATTCGATGATGCAGAGCGGCCTGGTCACGATCGAGCGCGCGCGCGTCCTGCAATACGGACGCCACAAGCCGGGCTGGCTTGAACGTGTCCGCCAGCAGTTCTTCCCGGCGCCTCCCCCGCCGGCGGCGCCTGTTGCGGAGTCGCAGCGGCGAAGCTGTTGAGCTGATCCTGGAGGAAGTGTGATCCGTTGAATGTGGAGAGGAGGATGGTGATCACGTTGTTTCGTCCTGCGCGAGGATTGCGGGGACGATGCGGGCGGTGGCGTTTTGCCAGTCTGGGAGCGCGAGGCCGAAGGTTTGTTTGAGTTTTGTGGCATCGAGGCGGGAGTCGGCGGGGCGGCGTGCCGGGGTGGGCCAGTCCGCGGTGGCGATGGGGATGATTTCGGGGTGGGGCGTGCCGTGGAGTGCGGCGATGGCGAGGATTTCGGTGGCGAAGCCGTGCCAGGTGGTGTCGCCGGCGCCGGTGGCGTGGAAGATGCCGGCGAAGCCGGGCTGCCAGCCTTCGGCGAGGATGCGGGCGGCGATGGCGAGGATGGCCTCGGCGAGGTCCTCGGCGGCGGTGGGGGCGCCGCGCTGGTCGGCAACCACGCGCAGCGTCGGCAGGCGGTGCGCGGCGGCGATCATGGTGCGGGCGAAATTCTTGCCGGTGGCGGAGAACACCCAGGCGGTGCGCAGGATGATGGCATCCGCGCCCGAGGCGAGCACGGCTTCCTCGCCGGCGGCCTTGCTTTCGCCATAGACGCCGAGCGGGGCGATCGGGTCGGCTTCGGTGTAGGGCGCGCCCTTGGTGCCGTCGAACACATAGTCGGTCGAGACGTGGATGAGGGGGATGCCGCGGGCGCGGCAGAGGGTGGCGAGGGTCGCGGGGCCGTCGCGATTGGCGCGGTATGCGGCGTCGGCGTTGGCCTCGGCGGCGTCGACGGCGGTCCAGGCGGCGGCGTTGACGACGAGGGCGGGATCGGCGGCGGCGAGGGCGGCGGCGATCGTCTCCGGGGCGTCGAAGTCGAGGCCGGGACGGCCGACGGCGCGGGCGGGGAGTCCGGCGGCGGGCGCGCGGGTGGCGAGGGCGTGGCCGAGCTGGCCGCTCGCGCCGGTGATGAGGATCGGGCGGGTCGGCATGTCAGAGCCTGAACCAGGGTTCGGCCTCGGCCAGGCGGGGCAGGAGAGTGTCCTTGTCGGAGAGCAGGGCGGTGCCGGCGGGGACGGGCCAGGGCAGGGCGAGATCGGGGTCGTTCCAGATAACGCCGCGTTCGGAGGCTTTGTCGTAGGGGGCGGTGACCTTGTAGACGACCTCGGTATCGGGCTCGGTGGTGCAGAAGCCGTGCAGGAAGCCGGGCGGGATCCAGAGCTGGGCGCCGTTGGCGGCGGAGAGTTCGGCGGCGGCGAAGCGGCCGAAGCTTGGCGAGCCGTGGCGGATGTCGACGGCGACGTCCCAGATCGCGCCGCGGATGCAGCGGACGAGCTTGCCCTGGGCGAAGGGGGCGATCTGGCAGTGCAGGCCGCGGATGGTTCCGGGCCGGGTGGAGCAGGAGTGGTTGTCCTGCACGAAGGTTTCGCTGAAGCCGAGGGCGGCGAGCCTGGCCTGGTTCCAGGTTTCGCTGAACCAGCCGCGGGAATCGGCGAAGCGGGGCGGGGTGATGAGCTTCACCCCGGGCAGGTCGAGCGGCTCGATCATGCGGGCTCTCCGTCGGCGAGTTCGCGCAGCACGCGGCCGAGTTCGGTCTTGCCGAGGCGGTCGGCGTGGCGGCGCAGGGCGTCGGCGTCGATGAAGCCCATGCGGAAGGCGACTTCCTCGGGGCAGCCGACGAGCTGTCCCTGGCGGGCCTGGATGGTCTGCACGAAGGTGGCGGCCTGGAGCAGGGAGTCGGGGGTTCCGGCGTCGAGCCAGGCGGTGCCGCGGCCGAGGCGCTCGACGGTGAGGGAGCCGTCGTCGAGATAGAGGCGGTTGAGATCGGTGATCTCGAGCTCGCCGCGGGCGGAGGGTCGGATGCGGCGGGCGAATTCGCTGACCCGGCGATCGTAGAAATAGAGGCCGGTGACCGCCCAGCTGGAGGCGGGGGCGGTGGGTTTCTCGACGATGTCGATGGGGCGGCCGGCGCCATCGAAAGTGACGACGCCGTAGCGCTCGGGATCGCGCACCTGGTAGGCGAAGACGGTGGCGCCGGCCTCCCGGCCGGCGGCCTGGCGCAGCGCGAGCGAGAGATGGTCGGCGTGGATGAGGTTGTCGCCGAGGGCGAGGGCGCAGGCCTCGCCGGCGAGCCAGTCCGCGCCGATCAGGAAGGCCTGGGCGAGGCCGTCGGGCGAGGGCTGGGCGGCATAGCCGATGCGGATGCCGTATTGGCTGCCGTCGCCGAGCAGGCGGCGGAACTGGGGCAGGTCCTGCGGGGTGGAGATCAGCAGCAGGTCGCGGATGCCGGCGAGCAGCAGGGTCGACAGCGGATAGTAGACCATCGGCTTGTCGTAGACGGGG
>JAJZFF010000613.1 GCA_021805485.1 Pseudomonadota bacterium | reverse complement strand
ACGCCGTCCTCGGCCTGGACGCCGCCGGGGCGGCGATCGCCGCCGCCCGCGCCCATGCCGCCGGGTGCGGTCTCGACCTCGACTACCGCGAGGGCACGGCGGAGGCGCTGGTGGCCGAGGGACAGCACTTCCCGGTCGTGCTGGCGCTCGAGGTGATCGAGCACGTCGCCGACATCGGGGCCTTCCTCGCCACGCTGGCGCGGCTGGTCGAGCCCGGCGGGCTGGTTTTCCTCTCCACCCTCAACCGCACCCGCCGCGCGTTCCTGTTCGCCAAGCTCGGTGCCGAATATGTGCTGCGGCTGCTGCCCGCCGGCACGCATGACTGGCAGCGCTTCGTCACCCCGGCCGAACTCGCCGCCGCGCTCGGCGCCGCCGGGCTGCGCCTGGCCGACAGCGCCGGGCTGATCCCGGGGCTCGGCGGCTGGCGGGTGGGGCGCGATCTGGCGGTGAACTACATCG
Source organism: Pseudomonadota bacterium (assembly GCA_021805485.1). The sequence continues at coordinate 6,590 of JAJZFF010000613.1, read as the reverse complement.
TCTGCGCCGAAGCCTGAATGCGCGGCACGGCGCGGGAGCTGATCGGGCAGGCGCAGGCCACGCTGGCGGCGGCGGGCATCGAGAGCGCGCGGCTGGAGGCGCGGCTGCTGCTGGCCCACGCCCTTGGCCTCGAGCCCGCATCGCTGCTGCTCACGGCCGGGACCGTGCACGCGGCCCCGGCCCTGCCCGGCCTGCTCGCCCGCCGGGCGGCGCGCGAGCCGCTGGCGCTGATCCTCGGGCGGCGCGAGTTCTGGAGCCTGGACCTCGCCGTCTCGCCGGCGACGCTGGTGCCGCGCCCGGAGACCGAGACCCTGATCGAGGCCGCGCTCGCCGCCCGGCCCGATCGCGGCGCGGTGCGGCGCATTCTCGATCTCGGCACCGGCAGCGGCTGCCTGCTGCTCGCCGCCCTCAGCGAATTTCCCGCCGCCTGGGGACTCGGCGTCGACGTGTCGCCGGCGGCAGCTTCCCTCGCCGCAGGCAACGCCGCGCGGCTCGGACTGGCGCCGCGGGCGGCCTTCCTCTGCGCCGACTGGGCGGCGCCCATCGCCGGGCGGTTCGATCTGGTTCTCGGCAACCCGCCCTACATCGAATCGGGCGCCATCGCCGGCCTGATGCCGGAGGTCGCCCGCTACGAGCCGCGCCGCGCGCTGGATGGCGGCGCCGACGGGCTCGATGCCTATCGGCGCATCGTCGCGGCCCTGCCCAGCCTGCTCGCCCCGAACGGGGTCGCCGTGCTCGAACTCGGCCAGGGGCAGGCCCTGCCGGTGGCCGGGCTGGCGCGGCGCGCCGGGCTCGCCGCGCTGGCACAACGCTCCGACCTCGCCGGCATCGCGCGAGCGCTGATTCTGGCGGCAAATTCGTCCCCGGCGGCGGCTACGGGCAAAAAAACATTTGGCGTCGCGGCGCGAGACGAGTAGCGTGCCGGCGCACGGCAGCAATCGTCGCCCTGGCGACGGAGTCCCCGCTTCGGGGGTGACCGCAAGCCCGGTGACGGGCGCGCCGGTCTCGGCATCGCCGCGCAGTGCACCACGGGACGTTGCTTGAGGCATTGGCTTCGGAAGGATGCCGCTGGCGGATGCCGGCGGGAACCGCCATCAGCCCTGCCACACAGAAGCAGGTCGCGAATTGGCAAGCCGCGAACCGGCAGGCCGCGAACAGGAAAGAATGACGGCAAGCGAATGAACATAAAGCGCATGCGCGGACGCAATCACCGCGGCGGCAGCGGCGGCGGCACGGGTGGGGGAACCAGTATCCGCCATCATGGCGGCGGCATCCCACTCAACCGCAACCATGTTTTCGAGAGCAACGGGCCGGAGGTGCGGCTGCGTGGCACCGCCCAGCAATTGTTCGAGAAATATCTGCAGCTCGGCCGCGACGCCACCAGCTCGGGCGACCGGGTGACGGCGGAGAGCTATTTCCAGCATGCGGAACATTATTTCCGCATCATCAACGCCATGAACCAGGCGCAGCAGCAGAGCCAGCCGCAGCCCCCGCCGGCGGTGGCGCCGGTGGCGCCGCAGTTCGGCATCACCCCGCAGGGCGGGCGGCGGGCGACTTCGCTCGAGGCGGAGCTGGAGGAGGCGCTGGAGCAGCCGATGGGCGGCGGTGAGGCCGGCGCCGAGAGCCGCGAAATCCCCATCGCCGCCGCCCCGCCGGACGCCTGATCGCGCCCGCGCGGAACGGCGCCGCCTCAGCGGCCGGGCGCAACGGCGCCCCTCAGCGGCCGGTGAAGCGGGGCTTGCGCTTCTCGACGAAAGCCTGCCGCGCCTCGCGGTGATCCTCGGTGAGCGCGGTGCGAGCCTGATGGAAGGCCTCGAGCTCCAGCACCTCGGCCAGGGTGCCGCTCTCGGCGGCGAGCAGGTTGCGCTTCATATAGCCATAGGCCAGGCGTGGCCCCTCGGCGAGGCGCCGCGCCAGCGCTATCGCCTCGCCAGCCAGCGCGGCGTCGGGGACGATTTTCATCACCAGCCCCCACTCCAGCGCCCGCGCGGCGTCGAACGGCTCGCCCAGCAGATAGAGCTCCCGCGCCCGCGCCGGGCCAGCGAGCTTGGTCAGGTGGTAGGAGCCGCCGAAATCCCCTGAGAAGCCGATGCCGGCGAAAGCGGTGCCGAAGCGCGCGCTCTCGGCGGCCAGCCGCAGATCGGTGGCCAGTGCGATGCCGAGCCCGGCGCCGAAAGCGGGCCCGTTGATGGCGCCGACGATCACTTTCGGCAGGCTGCGCATCAGCGCGATGATGCGGTGCCGGCCGCGCAGCTCCTCCGCGCGCTCTTCCAGCCCGCGATCGCCGCGTTCGGCCATGCCCTTCACATCCCCCCCGGCGCAGAAGCCGCGCCCGGCGCCGGTGAGGATGATGGCGCCGACGCCAACATCGGCGCCGTAGCGGGTCAGGGCCGCGTGCAGCCGGTCCAGCATGTCGGCCGAGAGCGCGTTGAGCCGGTCCGGCCGGTTCAGCGTGAGCGTGACGACGCCGTCGGCGACGGTTTCGATCAGATCGGGCGGGGTGACATCAGGCATGGGCGCGGTTTCCTCCTCCGGCGGCTGGTTGGTCCCGCCAGCATAGCCCGCCGCTGCCCGCCGGCCTATCGCGGCGCGGCGCCGCCGGCCTCGCGACCGCGCCCGGCATCCGGGCGGGGAGGCTCCGGGTAGAGTCGGATGGCCGCCGCGACGCGCTAGAGTCTGTCAGGCGCGGATCGATGCGCCTGCCAGACTCCAGCTCTTTGTTGGCGCGTCTGTTTATCCGGCTACGGTGATTCCACCTCCGCCGGACAGACGCTAAGAGGCCGACGCGCTCCGCAAGACGCTGTCCTGGACCCTGGGCCGACGCCGACGCAGCACGGCCAGTCCGGTCAGGCCCGCCAGCAGCAGTGTGTAGGACGACGGTTCCGGCGTGGCCGTGGCGGTGCAGGTGCTGCCGGTTGGGCACGCGACGAAGCTGTGCGCGATCCCCTGCGCATCGGTGTAGAAGCCGGCGATCTCGCCGAAATTGTTGATGCCGGTGATCTGTGTCGCCTCAACGCCGTTGCTGAAGGCCGCGGCCGGGTCGTCGAGGAAGGTGTATGTTCCGGTCTTGCTGTTATAGAGGAACCCGTGCTGGCTCCCGGTGGAATCGCCGTAATAGCCGGCGACCAACCCCATCGAGTTCACGCCGAGCAGTTGCGAGAACACGAACGTGGCCCCGGGCTCGCCCGCCACGTTCGGGATGATCGGATCGGCAACGGCGGTACCGGTGACACTCTGACCCGGGGTGACGCCGGCGACGCTTGTCGTGAACCCATGCGTCTGACCGTCCGTGCCCAAATAAAAGCCGACGACCAGGCCGTTGTTGTTGATGCCCTGCGGGTTGACGACGTCCGGACCGACAGGCGCGTTGATGGTGATGAACGAGTTGCTGCCGATGCTCGGCAGCACGAATCCGGGCGTGAGCGCTCCGCTCATGAACTGGCCGACGATCGCCCCCGCGTCGTTGATCCCGAACGCGTTGGTGGCCCCGGGGGGGCCGGGCAGCACCTGCGGCGGGCCGCCGGCGGGCAGGTAGAACGCGTTCGTGCCGGTGCCGCCGACCACCGCGCCAGAGCTGTTGATCCCGAACGCAACCGGGCCGCTGACCGCGATCACGCCGGTGCCGTTGTTGAGCGGCGTCAGGTTCGTCGGCGGGCCGGAGAAATTGCTGAACGTCGAGGCGTTGTTCGCGTCCACCAACGTGCCGACGACGGTGCCGGCGTTGCTGATGCCGTTCACGTTCGATCCGACGGCAGGGGCCGTGATACTCGGATCGAAGTTGGTGAAATCGTAGCCGTTGCTGATGATCGTGCTGATCACCGCAGCATCGCTTGGGCTGCTCGTCGCCAAAACGACGATTCCAGCGAGCGCCACACCGGCCGCAAAGTCACAAATACGCCTTGTTACGAACCGAAAGGTCATTTCACCCTTCCATTGTGTGGAAAGAGTATCGAAACGGTGCCATAATGAGCCAGCGCATAACCAGGCTCATCGGGTGAGCATCGTCCACCAAGCGCACCCACTCGTCAAGCGTCCGCCTCCAGCGTCGTCCCCGCCGTGCGCTTGATGTGCGGGGATGAGCATGGTGGCGGCAATTCAGATCACCCGGCCCGACTTTGACGCGGCAGGTCGGCGACGGGAGGGCCGGAGCACCCGTGTTGCGAAGGCGTCGCGGCGTACCGCGCGGTCGTCGATACGCCGGAACCGGCCAGCCTCTCGCTCCTCGCCGCCGGCGTCCTCGGCCTCGCCGCCGGCGTCCGCGCCCTCGCCGCGCTCCGCCTGCGGCCGTCCGCGCGGCGCGGAGGGGCCGTACGACCGGGCTCATCGGGGCGCGGCGCGGACCTCGACGGTGAGGTGGGAGAGGCCGGGCAGCGCCGCCAGGCGCTCGTGATAGAACGAAGCCGCGTCCGCGCGCGCCGTCGCCACCGAGAGGATGGCGGCGAGATGGCCGGGCCCGACGCGCCAGAGGTGCAGGTCCCGCACCTCGTCGCCCGCCGCCTCCACCGCGCGGCGCATGCTGGCCGCGAGCGCCAGGTCGGCGGTCATGTCGAGCAGGATGGCGCCGGTATCGCGCAACAGGCCGAGCGACCAGTTGGCGATCACCAGCGCGCCGACGATGCCGGCCAGCGGGTCCATCCAGGTCCAACCGAACCCCCAGGCCAGCCCGAGCCCGAGGATCACCAGCACCGAGACGGCGGCATCGGCCAGGACATGGACGAAGGCCGAGCGCATCGCATGGTCGCGATGCGTCCGCGCCGACGCCTCGCGGTGGTCGTGGCCGTGATCAGGGTCGTGCTCATGGTCCTGCCCATGGGCGTGATCGTGGGCGTGATCGTGGGCGTGATCATGGTCGTGATGATGGTCGTGATGATGGTCGTGATGATGCCCGGCATGGTCCGCGCCCAGCAGCCAGGCGCTGGCGACGTTGACGCCGAGCCCGAGGGCGGCGATCGCCATCGCCTCGGCGAAATGGATCGGCACCGGCGCGAGCAGCCGGGCCACCGCCTCGTAGCCGATCAGCAGCGCGATCATCGCCAGAACGATGGCGCTGCTGTAGCCGGCGAGGTCGCCGAGCTTGCCGGTGCCGAAGCTGAAGCGCGGGTCCTCGGCGTGGCGGCGGGCATAGGTGAAGGCGAGCGCGGCCAGCAGCATCGCGCCGGCGTGGGTGGACATGTGCAGCCCGTCGGCGATCAGCGCCAGGGAGCCGAAGGCGGCGCCACCGGCGATCTCCACCCCCATCATCGCCGTAGTGAGCACGATCACCGCCCAGGTGCGCCGCTCGTTGCGGGCGTGATCCTTGCCCAGGAAGCGATGGGCGTGCGCCGGCGCCCCGGGCGCGATCATGTCCATCCTGTCTCTCACCGCAGATAGGTGCGGACGATTTCGAGCAGCTGGTCCGCTGCCTCCACGTCCAGCGCGCCGGGATGGCGCGTGGCGTCGACCAGGTGGGTGCGCACATGGTCCTCGACGACTTCGGCCATCAGCCCGGCCATGGCGCCGCGTGCGCCGGCGATGAGGTGCATCACCTTGTCGCAGCCGGATTCCTCGTCCAGCGCCCGCTCGATCGCCTCGACCTGGCCGCGGATGCGGCGCACCCGGGCCAGCAGCCTGTGTTTTTCGCGCACCGTATGGGTCATGGGACGTTTCTAGCATAGGCCCCCACCCTATGTCACGGCCGCCGCTCCCGCTGCCAGCTCCACCACCTCGGCGGTGATCTCCTCCTGGCGCACGGCGCGCTCGCGTGCCACCAGACCCTCCAGGATGCGCCCGATATTGGCCTTGGCCGCGACCATGGCGGCGACGCGCGCCTCGTTCTCGGCGGCGAAGGCGCTCAGCGCCGCCTCGCAGAGCTCGGCATAGACGTATTCCTCCGCCAGCTGCTCCAGCAATCGTCCCGCCGGCAGCGTGGTGAGCGGGCGCGTGCGGCGCGGCGGGCGGGCGAAGCGGGCGAGGTCGAGCGGCAGCAGCGAGCGGCGCTGCACGGCAAGCCCCCTCCCCGCGGTCCAGACCGGGAACAGCATCTCGACCCGGGCCGGGCGCGTGGCCGGCAGGCGCTCATAGAGGGCGGCGGCGATGCGCTCGGCGAGGCTCAGCACCCCGTCGACATGCGGCGCCATCGCCGTTTGCCAGGCCGGCTTCAGGCCGCGCTCCTCGGCCAGCACCGCGCCGCGCGAACCGATCAGGAAAAGCTCCCCTGCCACCGGCATCGCGGCGTCCAGCATGAGGTCGTTGAAGGCGCCGGCAAAGCCCTGCTCGGCCGCGAACAGCACCAGCAGGCTCGGCGTTCCCGGCGCCGCGCCACGGGGCGCCGGCGACGGCAGCAGGGCGAGCGCCTCGGCGATCGCCCCGGCGATCACGCCGGCGTGGGTGCGCACCGGCGTGAGCAGGGCACGGCTCTGCTGGGCGCGGCTGGCGGCGATGCCGCGCATCGCCGTGACCACCGCCTCGAGCTGGCGGACATTGTGGACGCGCCGGGAGATGTCGGCGAGGCGCTCGGTCATGCGACGAATTTCGCCACCAGCGCGGCGAGGCTCTGCAGCAGCGCCGCCCGCCCGGCCTCGTCCAGCGCCCGCGTCGCCTCGATCGCCGCC
>JAJZFF010000383.1 GCA_021805485.1 Pseudomonadota bacterium | reverse complement strand
CGGTCTGCGTCGTCGAAAAAGGCGGCGAGGTCGGCGCGCATATTCTCTCCGGCTGCGTGCTGGAACCGCGCGCGATGACCGAACTGCTGCCCGACGCCGATATCGGCGCGATCGAGTTCTCGGCGAAAGCGGGCGAGGACCGTTTCCTGTTCCTCACCGAATCCGGCAGCCATCGCATGCCGACGCCGCCGCAAATGAACAACCACGGCAATTTCGTCGTCAGCCTCGGAAACGTCGTCCGCTTCCTCGGCGCGAAGGCGGAGGAACTCGGCGTCGAGATCTACCCCGGCTTCGCCGCGGCGGAACTGCTGGTCGAGGAGGGCCGCGTCGCCGGCATCGCCACCGGCGACATGGGGATCGGCAAGGACGGCCAGCCGACCGCGCAATACCAGCGCGGCATGGAGTTGCGCGCTCTATATACTGTATTCGCCGAGGGCTGCCGCGGCTCGCTCGGCAAGCAGCTGATGTCGCGTTTCGGCCTGCGCGACGGGGTCGATCCGCAGACCTACGGCATCGGCATCAAGGAACTCTGGGAGGTGCCGGCGGAGCACCACAATCCCGGCATGGTCATGCACACGATCGGCTGGCCGCTCGATACGAAAACCTATGGCGGCTCGTTCCTCTACCATCTCGGCGGCAACCTGATGGCCTATGGGTTCGTCATCGGGCTCGACTACGAGAACCCCTATCTGTCGCCCTTCGAGGAGATGCAGCGCTTCAAGACCCACAAGGCGATCCGCCCCTATTTCGAGGGCGCGAAACGCATCTCCTACGGCGCGCGGGCGCTGAACGAGGGCGGCTTCCAGTCGATCCCCCGGCTCGCCTTTCCCGGCGGCGTGCTGGTCGGCTGCGAAGCGGGGTTCCTCAACGTGCCCAAGATCAAGGGCACCCACACCGCGATGAAATCCGGCATGCTCGCCGCCGAGGCGATCGCCGAGGCGCTGTCCGGCAGCCGCCCCGCCACACTCGACGCCTTCCCCGAGAAGGTCCGCGCCTCCTGGCTCTGGCCCGAGCTTCAGGCGGTGCGCAACATCCGCCCCGGCTTCGCGAAATTCGGCATGTGGGGCGGGCTGATCAATGCCGCGTTCGAAACCTACGTCACCCGCGGCAAGTCGCCCTGGACGTTCCGCAACCACGCCGACAACACCGCGCTGAAGCCCGCCCGCGACGCAGCCCCCATCGCCTATCCGAAGCCCGACGGCGCGCTCACCTTCGACCGGTTGAGCTCGGTCTTCATCTCCAACACCAATCACGAGGAAAACCAGCCTGCGCATCTCACCCTGCTCGACCCGGCGAAGGCGATCGCGGTGAACTGGGCCGAATACCGCAGCCCCGAGACGCGCTACTGCCCGGCCGGCGTCTACGAGATCGTCGGCGCCGAGGAGGGCGATCCGAAGCTGCAGATCAACGCGCAGAACTGCGTGCACTGCAAGACCTGCGACATCAAGGACCCGACGCAGAACATCAACTGGGTGGTGCCCGAGGGCGCCGGCGGCCCGGCCTATCCGGGCGGGATGTGAGCATGGAGGCGACCCGGATCGGTATTGCCGGCATCACCGGCCGGATGGGCAGGCTGCTGGCCGAGGCGGTGCCGCTGGCCGGTGCCACGCTCGCCGGCGGCATCGGCCGCGATGGTGACATCGCCGCCCTCGCGCGCGACAGCGACGTGGTGATCGACTTCACCCTGGCCGCCACGGTCAGCCGCCATGCCGGCATCCTCGCCGCCGCCGGCACGCCCTGGGTGCTCGGCACCACCGGGTTCGATCCGGCCGCCGAGGCCGACATCGCCGATGCGGCCGCGCGGATTCCGGTCTTTCAGGCGGCGAATTTCGCGCCGGGCGTGAATCTCGTGATCGCGCTGGCCGAGCGCCTCGGCGCCACGCTCGCCGCCGAAACCCACGACGCCGAAATCCTGGAAATGCACCACCGCCAGAAGATCGACGCGCCCTCCGGCACGGCGCTGGCGATAGGTGCCGCGGTGGCGCGGGGCAGGGGCGTCGACCTTGCGGCGGTGAAGGACTCCGGGCGCGATGGCCATACCGGCAAGCGCGAGACCGGCGCCATCGGCTTCGCCGCCCTGCGCGGCGGGCAGATCGTCGGCAGCCACAGCGCCATCTTCACCAGCGCCGTCGAGCAGATCACGCTCACCCATCACGCGCTCGACCGGCGGATTTTCGCCGAAGGGGCGGTCCGCGCCGCGCTGTGGCTGGCCGGCCGCGCGCCCGGGCGCTACGGCATGCGCGACCTGCTCGGCCTGTAGCCGCGCCGCCCCTTGTCTTGACCCCCGGGCGCGATTGCGCCATGCCCCGGCTCGCTCCGGCATTCGGCCGGCGCCGCCGCCCGGCCCGGGCACGACGTCTCGCGACAAGAGGAGAAATCCATGCGCGACAAAGGTGACTACCTGTTCACCTCGGAATCCGTCTCCGAGGGCCACCCCGACAAGGTTGCCGACCGGATTTCGGACACGGTGCTCGACGCCTTCCTGGCGGCCGATCCCTATGCGCGCGTTGCCTGCGAAACGCTGGTGACGACCAACCGCATCGTGCTCGCCGGCGAAACCCGCGGTCCCTCGACCATCACCCGCGAATATCTCGCCCATCTCGCCCGTCTCGCCGTGCATGACATCGGCTACGAGCAGGACGGCTTCTCCTGGCGCGACGCGAAGATCGACGTGCTGCTGCACGAGCAGTCGGCCGATATCGCCGTCGGCGTCGATGCCGCCGGCAACAAGGACGAGGGCGCGGGCGACCAGGGCATCATGTTCGGCTACGCCTGCTCCGAGACCGACGCGCTGATGCCGGCGCCGATCTATTATGCCCATCTGATCCTCCGCCGCATGACCGAGCTGCGCAAGATCGGCGATGCCCGCGCCGCCGGCCTGCTGCCGGACGCGAAAAGCCAGGTCACCCTGCGCTATGCCGACGGCAAGCCGGTCGGCACCACATCCATCGTGGTCTCGACCCAGCACGAGGACGGGATGGGGCAGGACGATATCAAGGCGATGCTCCGCCCGCTCATCACCGAGCTGCTGCCCGAGGGCTGGATGTGCCCGGACGATCAGTTTTACGTGAACCCGACCGGCAAGTTCGTCATCGGCGGGCCGGACGGCGATTGCGGCCTGACCGGGCGCAAGATCATCGTCGACACCTATGGCGGCGCGGCCCCGCATGGCGGCGGCGCCTTCTCCGGCAAGGACCCGACCAAGGTCGACCGTTCCGCCGCCTACATGTGCCGCTACCTCGCGAAGAACGTGGTCGCCGCCGGCCTCGCCACCCGCTGCACCATCCAGGTCAGCTACGCGATCGGCGTGTCGCACCCGCTTTCGGTCTATGTCGACATGCACGGCACCGAGCGGGACGTCGATCACGCCAGGCTCGAAACCGTGCTGCGCGAACTGGTGAACCTCACCCCGCGCGGCATCCGCGAGCATCTGCACCTCAACCGGCCGATCTACGTGCCGACCTCCGCCTACGGCCATTTCGGCCGCGAGCCGGACGACCGGCTGGGCACCTTCACCTGGGAGAAGACCGACCTCGCGCCGGCGCTGAAGGCCGCGTTTGGCCGCTGAGGAGACGGTTGAGGAGACGGCGGGCGGCAAGGCGCTGAAGCCGCCGCCCGACCGGCTCTATGGCCGCGCCCGCGGCCACGCGCTGCGGGCCCGCCAGGAGGAGCTGATCGAGACGTTGCTGCCGCGTCTGCGCTGGCCGGAGCGGAACTTCGCCATCGCGCCGAAGGAACTCTGGCTCGAGGTCGGCGCCGGCGGGTTCGAGCATGCCGAGGCGATCGCCGCGGCCAATCCCGAAATCGGCCTCGTCGCCTGCGAGGTGTTCGTCAACTGCATCGCCTCGCTGCTCTCGCGCCTCGCCCCCGAGGGTGTCGAGCCGACAATCCCGCCCAACCTGCGCGTGCACGACGACGACGCCCGCGCCCTGCTGCGCACCCTGCCGGCGGGATCGGTCTCGCGCCTGTTCCTGATGTTCCCCGATCCCTGGCCGAAGGCGCGCCACGCGAAGCGACGGTTCGTCCATCCGGCGATCCTCGCCGAGGTCGCTCGCGTGCTCCGGCCGGGCGGGCTGTGGCGGATCGCCAGCGACGACCCGACCTATCAACAATGGGTTGAGGAAGTATTTTCTAACGCAGAGGCATTTTTTTTGTTAAGTAAATCCGGAATTCGCCCCCCGGACTGGCCGCCGACCCGATATGAAGCCAAGGCCATCAAGGCAGGGCGCCAGCCGCACTACTGGACATTTGTTGTAAAATAGCCTGTCAATTCGACGTTTTACGACCTCCGGGCTGTTGACAGATCAGGTATGCAGGATAAAACCGGAATGTGACGTGCGGTTGCCACGATATAACCGGGGTCAGCACACCGTAAGACCCTCGTGTTAGTAGAATGCGGACCGCGCCTGATCGCTGGGCCGAATGCGTCGTGTGAAGCGGCCACAAGTACGGAAGGGGAAATGATCCAAATGGATTTCGAGAACTCTGCATCGTTCAAGCGTCGCGGGCTGCTGAAGGCTGGCGCCGCCGCCGGCGTGTCCAGCCTTGTCCTCCCGCAAGTCAGCTGGGGCGCCAGCGAAACGCCGGTCAAGATCGGCATGATCGACCCGCGCACCGGCGTCTACGCGCCTGCGGGTCACAACGAGATCATCGGCGCCACCATGGCGGTCGACGAGATCAACAAGAAGGGCGGCATTCTCGGCCGGCCCGTCCAGCTTCTCGTCGAGGACGACAACAGCCTGCCCGGGCCTGCCGTCAGCAAGGCGCAGAAGCTCGTCGCCGAGGACAAGGTGAACTTCCTGATGGGCACGGTGAATTCGGCCGCGTCCGAATCGCTCAGCCAGTTCGCCCTTCAGCACGAGATGCTGTTCGTCGACACCGGCGGCCACGCGGATGACGTGACCGGCAGCAAGTGCCACTGGACCACGTTCCGCACCTGCTCGACCACCTGGATGCTCACCGCCGGCGACTTCGAGACGCTCTTCAAGAAGTTCGGCAAGAAGTGGTTCTTCATCGTGCCCGACTATGCCTTCGGTCACGCCCTCTACAAGGACTACATGATCCAGCTGAAGAAGGCGGGCGGCCAGGCCGCGGGCCACGCGCTCGCGCCGCTGGGCACCACCGACTTCTCCTCCTACCTGATCCGCGCCCGCGCCGCGAAGCCGGACGTGCTGATCTGCCTGCAGGCGGGCGACGACCTCGTGAACCTGCTGAAGCAGGCCGTGCAGTTCGGCCTCGACAAGCAGATGGCGATCGCCGGCGCGCTGCAGGAAATGGAAGTGCTCCAGGCGCTGCCGAAGGCCGCTCTCCTCGGCTGGTGGACCTTCGAGTGGTACTGGAACCAGCCCGGCGTTCCGCATGTCGCCGATTTCGTGACGGCGGTGAAGAAGCGCACCGGCGGCAAGGTGCCGACGGCGCGAACCTGGTTCGGCTATGCCACCGCCCACGCCATCGCGATGGCCGCGAACAATGCCAAGTCGCTCGACTCGCTGAAGGTGGTGAAGGCCCTCGAGGGCATGGAACTGCCGCCGGATGTGGCACTGCAGCCGGGCAAGGTTTACTACCGCGCCGGGGACCATCAGATGATGGCGAACATGTTCCCCGGCTACGTCCCCAAGGACGCGAGCTACCCGAACCTGTTCAAGGTGGCCGAAGTGGTGCCGAGCGAGAAGATCGCCCTGTCGCCGGAGGCCGCTGGCTGCAAGATGACGTACCCGAGCTGAAGCCCCGCCCGCGTGGCGGACTGGACCGGTCCACGGCGAAAGCCGTGGGCCCGTTCGCCGCATCCGCCGCGCGACCTCGTCTCCAGCCGCGCCCGCGGGCGCCAGATATGAAGTAAGATCCGTGGAAACTCTGCTTGTCTACAGCGCCTTCAACGGGTTGGTGGTCGGCATCTTCTATGCGCTCATGGCGCTGGGACTGTCGCTGATCCTCGGCCTGAACGGCGTCATCAATTTCGCCCATGGCACCTTCATGGCGCTCGGCGGCTATCTCGCCTTCACCCTCGAACCCTATATCGGCTTCTGGGGCGGGCTGATCGTCGCTCCGCTGCTGGCGGTGGTGGTCGGCGTCGTGACCGAACGGGTGCTGATCCGCCCGCTCTACGGGCGCGATCCGCTGTTCTCGCTGCTGCTGACCTTCGGCCTCGCGATGATCATGCAGGACATGATCCGCACCATCTGGGGCTCGATCGGGCAGCCCTTCGCCCTGCCGAACTACCTCAACTCGCCGCTCAGCTCCTCGATGTTCTTTCTCACCGGCTTCCGCATCGTGGTCATCCTGATCACCGTGCTGGTCACCGGCGCGCTGTTCGCGGTGCTGCGGTTCAGCCGCATCGGCATCCGCATCCGCGCCGGCAATGCCGATCTCGAAACCATCTCCTCTCTCGGCGTGAACATCTTCTTCCTCCGCGCGGCGAATTTCGGCATCGGCATCTTCCTTGCCGGCGTGGCCGGCATCCTCGCCGCCGGCCAGCTCGGCCTGTCGCCGACGATCGGTGATTCGCTGATCATGCCCGCCTTCGTCGCCATCATCGTCGGTGGCGTCGGCAGCCTGATGGGCAGCGTGCTCGGCGGGCTCATCATCGGCATGGCCTCCGGCCTCACCGCGGCCTTCTATCCGGTCGCGCAGGAAGTCGTCATCTACGTCATCATGGCGGTGGTCCTGGTCATCCGCCCCCGCGGCCTGCTCGGCCAGGAAGGTCTGTTCGAATGAGCACTGCACTCGACACCAAGCCGGCCACGCGGCCCGCGCCCTCGATCGGCGGACGCGAGATCTCCGCGGCGATCATCTGGCTCGCCCTGCTGTTCGTGCCGATCTGGCTGCCGGCCGTCGGCGGCTTCACCGATCTCGCCTCGCGCGTGCTGATCTACGCGATGGCCGCGACCGGGCTGAACCTGCTGCTCGGCTACACCGGCGGCCTGTCCTTCGGCCATGCGGCCTATTTCGGCCTCGGCGCCTACGGCACCGGCCTGTTCATCATCCATGTCATTCCCTCGATGCCGCTCGCCCTCATCGCCGGCACGCTGCTCGGCGGCATCGGCGGCATCCTGGTCGGCCCGA
>JAJZFF010000225.1 GCA_021805485.1 Pseudomonadota bacterium | reverse complement strand
GTGGGCGGCACCTCGCTCGGGCTGATGGATGCCGGCGTGCCGCTGCCGCGCCCGGTGGCCGGCATCGCCATGGGCCTGATCAAGGAAGACAAGGGGTTCGCCGTGCTCTCCGACATCCTCGGCGATGAGGACCATCTCGGCGACATGGACTTCAAGGTGGCCGGCACCGAGGCGGGCGTCACCAGCCTGCAGATGGACATCAAGATCACCTCGATCACGCCCGAGATCATGAAGATCGCGCTGGATCAGGCGAAGGACGGGCGCCTGCACATCCTTGGCGAGATGTCCAAGGCGCTGACCGGCGCGCGCGAGGGCGTGTCCGCCAACGCGCCGCGCATCACCGTGATCAACGTGCCGAAGGACAAGATCCGCGATGTGATCGGCACCGGCGGCAAGGTGATCCGCGAGATCGTCGAGTATTCGGGCTGCAAGATCGACATCGAGGACGATGGCACGATCAAGATCGCGGCCACCTCGGACGAGCAGGCGCAAAAGGCGATCGACCGCATCCGCTCGCTGACCTCCGAGCCGGAAGTCGGCCAGATCTACACCGGCAAGGTCGTCAAGATCGCCGATTTCGGCGCGTTCGTGAACTTCTTCGGCGCGCGTGACGGCCTGGTCCATATCAGCGAGCTGGCGCAGGGCCGCGTCGCCCGCACCGGCGATGTGGTGAAGGTCGGCGATACCGTGAAGGTGAAGATGATCGGGCTCGACGATCGCGGCAAGGTGAAGCTGTCGATGCGGGTGGTCGATCAGGCGACCGGTGCCGACATCTCCGACCAGGTCGGCGCCAAGGGTGGCCGGCGCGAAGACGCCGCCGAGTAACGCACGGGCAATCCCCGGTCAGGTGGCAGCACCTGGCCGGATGCGCGTTGCGGACCGAGGACAGGAACGGCCCCCGTGCGATCGCGCGGGGGCCGTTTCGCCGTTCGGCCGCAGGGTCAGATCTGGGAGGTCAGAACCGGATCGTGCGCGGCCGCGCGGCCGCGAGGCCGAAGCCGAGCGTGGGCGCCTGCAGGATCACCAGGAACGCGACCGACGGCCACCAGTGGCCGCTGAGCGTGTGGATCACCCCAAGCCCGAGCGGCCCCGCGATCGACACCGCATAGCCCACCATCTGCGAGAACGCCGACAGCGCCATGGCCTCGGCCGGGCCGCCGGTGCGCAGCACCATCAGCGTCAGCGCCAGGGGAAAACACGCGCCCTGGCCGATGCCGATGAACACCACCCACACCCAGGGGGCGGCGGCCGGCGCCAGCATCAGCCCGACATAGCCGACACTGACGATGGCGAGCAGACTCGCAAGCAGCAGCCGCTGGTCGCGGCTGCGGGTGGCGAGGCTCGGCGTGACCAGCGCCGCCGGAATGGCGACGAGGGTCGTCGTCGAGAGCATGATCCCGGCCATCGTCGGGTTGATTCCGTGGGCGTGCAGGATGGCCGGCAGCCAGGACAGGATCGAGTAGAAGCCGAGCGACTGCAGGCCCATGAACATCGTCACCGCCCAGGCCAGCGGGCTGCGCGCCAGCTTGCGGAACGCGCCCGACGTCGGCGTGTGGCTCAGCCGGTGGGCGCCATGGGCGAGCTGCGGCGCCCAGACCGCCGCCGCGACGATCGCCGGCACCGCCCACAGCCCCAGCGCGCCGCGCCAGGCGAAGGGAGTGGCATCGGCAACCGGCACGCTGACCGCCGCGGCGACCGAGGCGATCGTCGTCATCACCGTGGTGTAGCAGCCGGTGACGAGCCCGACGCGGGTGGGAAAATCGCGCTTGACCAGCCCCGGCAGCAGCACGTTGCCCATCGCGATCGCCGCCCCGCCCATCACCGTGCCGGCGAACAGCGCCGCCGCTCCCCCGAGCACGCGGATCAGCAGGCCGGCGGCGAGCAGCACCAGCACCGTCATCATCGCCGCCTCCAGCCCGATCCGCCGCTGCAGCATGATGCTGACCGGCGCGAGTGCCGCGAAGCAGACGACGGGGATGGTGGCGAGCACGGTGAGCCCGAGCGGCCCGAGGCCGAGGGCCGTGCCGATCGGGGTGAGCAGCGGCGAGACCGAGGCCAGCGCCGCGCGCAGGTTCACCGCGATGAGCAGGATCCCGGCAAAGAGCAGCAGGTTCCGAAAGGGGCTGTCGGCGGCGGCGGTGGCCGTCGTTGTCTTCGTGTCTGGGGCCATGGGTGCGATGCGGCGGCGGGGCCGCAGCCTTTCAGGCGGCTGGCAGGAGGCGCTTGACCAGCGCCGAAACGCGATGCCGGCGCATTTCGTAACGCGCCTTGGCATCGGTCGTCATGTAGTTCATCTGCACCGTGTAGCGCTTGCCGACATAGGTGCGGTGGCCGTGCCAGGTGGTCGGGCCGTTCGGGAAGACGAGCAGCGTGCCGTCAACCGGCGGCACCTCGACCGCGTAATCCTCGAGATCGTCCGGCCCGCGCAGCAGCCGCAGGCAGCCATCCTGCCGTGCCCAGGCCTCGCTGGCCGGGTTGAGATAGAGCAGGATGGTCACCCGCTTGGCGATCGAATCGCAGTGGATCTTGCCGTCGCGCGCATCGGTGCGGCCGCGGAGGGTGAGCATCACTGGCGCGCCGTCGAGGTCGAGGCCGAATTTGCCGGCGATGATCTGCCGCATCCGCTCGCCCTTCATCTCGTCCATCAGCTGTGCAGCGTTCGGTCCGAGCCTGACGGATTCGATCGGAAAGCTGCCCCGCGCGCCCAGCGGCGGCAGGTCGGCGACCACGCTGGTCAGGCGTTCCGGCCGGACGAAGCCGCGCATCACGAGATGCGGGAAAGGGTCGGCGGAGGTCTCGGTCGCGGCAAGGCCTTCGAAATCGACGACGGGGCTGGCGGTCATGGTGGCGTTCCGTTTAACAAGCGGCGGGGCGATGTGCCCACGGCAATGATAATCTAGAAATCACAACTTACAGGGTCTGGGTCGAAAGAAAACCATGCAGCGCGGCATATCGGATCTGGGAATGCTCGCCGGCAGGCTGGCGCTGGCGCTACTCTACGTGCAGGCGGGGTGGAGCAAGGTCGTGCACTGGCCTGGAATCGTGCATCTGCTCACCCATCTCGACGCCCCGGCGCCGACGCTCGGCGCGGTGATCGCCGTGGTCTGCGAACTCGGGGCCGGCGGCCTCGTGATGCTCGGGCTGCGGACCCGTCCGGCCGCGATCGTGCTGATTCTGTTCACCATTGCCGCCAACTGGCTGGCGCACCGCTTCTGGCTGATGCAGGGCCAGGCCGCGGCGGCGGCGGAAATCCAGTTCTTTCTGGATTTGGCGATCTGTGGCGGCCTGCTGCTGCTGGCCTCCGCCGGACCGGGGCGCTTCTCGCTGGACCGGCGCTGAAACGACAAAGGGCGCGTGCCCGTAAAGGCCGCGCCCCGACTCGTCGCGCTCACGTGGAGCGATCAGAACCCTTCGCGCTCGATCCGCTTGCGCTCCATCTTGCGGGCGCGGCGAACGGCTTCGGCCGCCTCGCGGGCACGGCGCTCGGAGGGCTTTTCGTAGTGCCGGCGCAACTTCATCTCGCGGAACACGCCTTCACGCTGAAGCTTCTTCTTGAGCGCCTTCAGCGCCTGATCGACATTGTTGTCACGAACGAGAACTTGCACTTGGCCAGATACTCCAGAACGGTTGAACGGTTTGCGTTTAGTCTAGCAGATGAACGCCAAAAAGCCGCACCATTTCCGGCGCAGCCGTCGCCCATGCCGGGATTGCCCCGTCATTCCCTCGCCTTATAGCAAAATCCTCGCGCTTGCCAACAGTCTTGTCGGGGCTGGCAAGCGCAATCCCGCTTTGCGATCCGGCGGAATTGCGCCATGTGTCGGGCATGGCGCTTCTGAAACTGGCCCGGCTGGGCCATCCCGTGCTGTTCGCGAAGGCCGAGCCGGTCGCGGATCCGGCCGCGCCGGAGATTGCCCGCCTGTTGCACGACATGGCCGAGACGCTGGCGGATGCCGGAGGCGTCGGCCTTGCGGCGCCGCAGGTGCATGTGCCGCTGCGGCTCTTCATCTATCGGGTGCCGGAGAGCCGCGCCGGCGGCGGCGAGCATGATGGCCCGCGCGGTCTTTCGGCGGTGATCAATCCGGAACTCGTCCTGCATCCCGGAGAACCGGTCGAGGACTGGGAAGGGTGCCTGTCGATTCCCGGCATGAGCGCGCTGGTGCCCCGCGCCGCCAGACTGACACTGCGCGCCATGGACGCGACCGGCGCGCCGTTCAGCCGGGAGGCCGCGGGGTTTCACGCCCGCGTGATCCAGCACGAGGCCGATCATCTGGACGGCATTCTCTATCCGCAGCGCCTGCGCGACCCGCGGCTGATGGGATTCAACGAGGAAGTGGCGCG
Organism: Pseudomonadota bacterium; assembly: GCA_021805485.1. Next base: position 2,779 of record JAJZFF010000225.1, on the reverse strand, counting down.
GTTCCGCGACGAGATCGCGCGCGCCGCAGGAGAGTTGTGATGAACGAGACGGCGATGACCGGCGAGGACGAGGTCCGCGCGGATGACGATGCGCTTCTGCGCGCCCTGGTCGAGGAGGTGCCGTTCGATGGCTGGACGCGCACCGCCCTGCGACGGGCGCTGGCGCGGCTCGGCCGCGATCCCGACGAGGCGGAACTGCTGTTCGAGGGCGGCGCGCCGGCGATGATCGAGGCCTGGACCGCGCTCGTCGACCGGGACATGGAGGATGCGGCCGGCACGATTGCCGAAACCCGGCTTGCGGCGCGGGTGCGGGCGCTCATCCTGCTCCGGCTCGATCGCGTGGCGCCGCATCGCGAGGCGATCCGCCGCGCCCTCGCCATTCTCGCCCTGCCGCGCAACGCGGCGCTGGCGGCGCGGATCACCGGCCGCACGGTGGATGCGATCTGGCATGCGGCGGGCGACCGCTCCGCCGATTTCTCCTGGTATACGAAGCGGGCGATCCTTGCCGCGGTCTATTCGACGACGCTGCTCTACTGGCTGCGCGATGCCTCGGAGAACGGGGAGGACACCAGGGCGTTCCTCGACCGGCGGCTGGCCGGCGTCGCGCTGATCACCCGCACCCGCAAGCGCATCGAATCGCGGCTTGCCGGGCTGCGGCGCGGCCCTATGCGCGCAGGCCCATCGCCGTCCGCATGAAGCGGCGCTTGAGCCGGGGCATCCGGTTCACCGCGGCGAGCCCGATATCGCGCGCGAGGCGCACCGGCGGCAGGTCGGTCGAAAACAGGCGGTCGAGTGCGTCGGTCGCGGCGAGCATGGCGATGTTGGCCGGCCGGCGGATGCGCTGATAGCGCGCCAGCAGGTCCGGGCTGCCCGGATCGGCGGCCGCGTCGATCAGCTCGGCCAGCGCGATGCCGTCCTGCAGGCCGAGATTGAGCCCCTGGCCGGCGATCGGGTGCACGCCGTGCGCGGAATCGCCGACGAGAACCAGCCGGGTCGCATGATAGCGGTGGGCGTGCAGCGCCGAGAGCGGATAGGTCCAGCGCCGCCCCACCAGCCGGATGCGGCCGAGATGCGCGCCGAGCCGCCGCGCGACCTCGATGGTGAATCGCGGATCGTCCATTGCCGCGAGGCGCGCGGCATTGGCGTGGCTTTCGGTGAAGACGATGGCGGACAGGTGGGCGCCATCGGCATCGCTCATCGGCAGTTGCGCGAAGGGCCCGCCCGGCAGGAAGTGCTCGAGCGCCACGTTGTGGTGCGGCCGTTCGTGTTCCACGGCACAGACCACGGCGCTCTGACGATAGGGATAGCGGGTGACGGCGATGCCGGCCTCGGCGCGCAGCGTGCTGCCCCGACCGTCGGCGGCGACCACCAGGTTCACGCGATAGCTCGGCCCGTCGGCGATCGCGACCGTGGCGCCATCGGCATCGCGGGTGACGCGCGCGGTGGCCGGGGCGTGCAGGATCACCGCCGAGTCGGCGAGGGCGCGGTTGATCGCCATGCGCAGCGAGCGGGCTTCGACAATCCAGCCGAACGGCTCGTCGCCGACATCGCGATGATCGAAATCGAGAAACAGCGGCGAGGGCGGGCGGCCCGGCTTGCCGTCCGAGACGCGGATGCGTTCGATCGGGCAGGGCGGAAAGGGCAAGCGGTCCCATAGCCCGGCACGGTCGAGCAGGTCGCGGGAGCCGTAGGCGATGGCATAGGCGCGGCCATCGAAATCCGGATGTTCCATCGGCGGCAGCGCCGCCCGGTCGACGAGCACGACCCGCTGCCCGCCGGCAGCGAGGCGCAGGGCAAGCGCCGCCCCGACCGGCCCCGCCCCGATGATTGCGACATCCGCTGTGTCGTTCGTCATGTCCGGCCTCCTGTGATGGCCGGAATGTCGCATCTGCGGGGAATCCTGCAAGCCATGCCCGCGCTGGCCTGCCGGCGTGTTGGGTCATGACCGAGGCTGGTTCTCAATACGATGAAATTTTAGGCAAAAATTGCATCATTTGAAAACTGATCCATCCGGTCATGATTAAACATGCCGATTATTCGCGCTTTCGGGTGTTGGCACAGTCCGTGCATTCCTGCCTGCATCGCTATAACGCACATCGCAGAGCAGGAAGGACATCGGCGAATGAAGAGACGATTGCTCATAGGGAGCATGGGCACTTTCCTCGGGATCATGGGCTGGAACGCCGCGGCCTTCGCGGATACGGCGCCGAAGCTGGATTCGGGGGACACGGCCTGGATGCTGACGTCCTCGGTCCTGGTGCTGATGATGACGGTGCCCGGCCTTGCCCTTTATTATGGCGGCCTGCTGCGCCGGAAGAACATCCTGGCGATGCTGATGCAGTGCTTCTTCGCCACCGCGCTGATTTCGGTGCTCTGGGTGGTGATCGGCTACTCGCTCGCCTTCACGAAGGGCAATCCGTTCATCGGCGGCCTGTCGCAGGTGATGCTGATGGGGGATGGCACGGGCACGCTGTCGGGCACGATTCCGGAGACGGTGTTCTGCATGTTCCAGTGCACCTTCGCGATCATCACGCCGGTGCTCATCCTCGGCGGACCGGCCGACCGGCTCAAGTTCTCCTCGGCCATGGTCTTTCTCGGCGTATGGCTGATCGCGGTCTATGCGCCGATCGCGCACATGGTGTGGGGGCCGGGCGGATTCCTCGGCGGCCAGGGAGTGCTCGACTTCGCCGGCGGCACGGTGGTGCACATCAATTCGGCAACGGCGGGGCTGATCGCGGCCATCATGGTCGGCAAGCGGACGGGATATGGCAGCGTCAAC
>JAJZFF010000252.1 GCA_021805485.1 Pseudomonadota bacterium | reverse complement strand
CTCGAGGATCTCCCACGCCCAGGGCACGTGCGGCCCGATCGAGAAGGTCGGCGCGCGATAACCGATCACCGCGACGCCGCCGGCATCCTCCAGCGCGGCGCGGGCGCGGGCAAGGTCGGCGCGGAAAGCCTCCGGCCCGATGCGGTCGACCAGCTGGTGCCCGTAGCCGTGGCTGGCCAGCTCGTGCCCGGCCTCGACGATGCGGCGGACCAGCCCCCTGTGGCGCTCGGCCACCCAGCCCAGGGTGAAGAAGGTGGCGTGAACGCCGCGAGCGGCCAGCGCCTCGAGCATCCATTCCGTATTGGCCTCGACGCGCCGCGGCCAGCGCTCCCAGCTTTCGCGGTCGATCACGTCGGCGAAGGCCTGCACCTGGAAATAATCCTCGACATCGATGGTCATCGCACCGGTCAGGCTCATCGGAAGTATTCCGCAGAGGTTGGCGTATCGTCGGGATTGAAGTCGGCCGGCTCGACCAGGCCGGTGCGCGACCGCGCGCGCGGGGGCGGCTCGGGCGGGCTGCCGGCGGTGAGGTCGCGCTCGAGCTCGTCGGCGATCCGCTTCGCCGTCGCCGCGCCGATATGCTGCTCGCCCTCCAGTGCCGCGTTGAACAGCAGCCGGGCGCAGAGCCGGTTGATGCGGCGCGGCACGCCGTTGGTGGCGGCATAGATCGCGGCGAAGGCGCCCTCGTCGAACAGGTCCTCGCGCTCGCAGCCGGCCGCGGCGAGCCGGTGCCGGATATAGGCGGCAACGTCGGCGGCGGGCAGCGGGTTCAGATGGTAGGAGGCAAGCACCCGCTGGCGCAGCTGTTCCATGTGCGGGCTGGCGAGCGTGCGGCGGAATTCCGGCTGGCCGAGCAGGATGACCTGCATCAGCGGCTTCGAGCGGTCCGCGAGGTTCGAGAGCAGGCGCAGGATTTCCAGCGTCTGCGCCGGCAGGGCCTGCGCCTCGTCGATGACGATGACGGGGCGGCGCCCGCGGGCGTGGTCGCCGCGCCAGCGCTCGCAGATCTGCCCCAGGAACTCGGCCTGGTCGGCGACGCGGGTGATGCCGAATTCCGCCCCGATCAGGCGGAGCAGCGACCAGCCGCTGACCGCCGGCGTGGTGATCACCGCCGGGCGGTAGGCGCTCGGGTTGAGGCGGGCGAGCAGGCGCTCCATCAGCGTGGTCTTGCCGGCGCCGACCTCGCCGGTGATCACCACGAAGCCATCGCCCTGGGAGAGGCCGAACAGCAGATGCGCCATCGCCCGGCCATGCTCGCCGCTCTCGAAGAAATAGCGCTCGTCCGGCGTCAGCCGGAACGGCATTTCCCGCAGGTTGAAATGGCTTCGCAGCAGATCCACGCTCAGAATACCTTCTGCACGCCGAAGGTGATGCTCGCCTGCACCCCGTTGCCGCCGATGCCGGGCGAAACGCCGTAGCCGTTGAGCGATGTATTGGTGACCGCGAGCTGCAGGTCGAATTCGAGCCGGTTGGCGGTTCGATAACTTCCGGTCAGCGCGCCGGTATAGACCGGGCGCTGGCCGAGGCCGGCGAGCGCTCCGCCCTGCGGCGTGTCGAGCGTGCTGTAGTCGAAATAGGCGCTGACCGTCGCGCTTCGCGTGAGCTGATGCGAAAACGTGGCCGACGCCGACAGGCTGCGCTGCGAAAAGCCGGACGTGCCGGGCGCGTTGGCGACCAGGCTTTCGTCGCTGCGCACGAGGTTGAGCGAGAGGCGGTCGCGCGACCAGCGCGTGACGGTCGCGATCGAGAACTGGCGGCTGCGGAACAGGCCCGACTGGACGCTGAGGCTGTTATTGGTCAGCAGCAGCGGCACCTGCGTGCCGGTGGCGACGGTCTGGCCGCCGACGGTCACCGTGCTGCCGGCGAGGTTGGCCGCGATCGACTGGGCCTGGGTGGCCAGCGTTTCCGAATAACTGGCTGATAGCGTGGTGCGCGGCGTCAGTTGCAGGGTCGCGCGCAGATAGGGGGAGTCGAACCCGTCGCGGTGGCGATAGGCCAGACGGATATCGACGTCGCGACGCGGATGCAGATGCAGGCCGACGCTCCAGACCGCGTCGGCGATACGGGTCGGCGGAATACCCTGGTAGCGGAGATTTTCGTAGCCGCCGGAAACGATGAGAAATTCCTGCGGCAGGAAGGCGTAGCGGACGCGGTCCTCGGCCCGCATCTGGCTCGATCCGTCCAGCACGCCGGTGCCGGTATCCTGCGAGGCGGTGACCAGCACGACATCGTCGAGCGCGGGGAAGAGCGGCACCGTGGTGAACTGCGCGCTGCCGGTCTGGGAAAAGACGTCGTTGGGCACGAAATAGGGAAGCTGGCTGCCGGACAGCGCGGCGCTGTTGCCGGTCTGGCGCGTGTACTGGGCCTGATAGACGAGATCGAGCCTGCCCAGCCCGCGAAACCTGTAGCGGTAATGCGGGCTGACCAGGTAGCTCTGCGTGGTGGTGCGCGCGTTCGGCGCGATGGCGGCGGAACCGCCGGGCGCCAGGCCGCCTTCCGTCGCCTGCTGGGTCAGAAAGGCGCTGGCACTGAGGTCGAGCCGGCCGGGAATCAGCTGGGTCTCGAAGCTGCCGTTCAGCGACTGGCTGATGCCGGTATCCCGGCTCTCGCGCGCGTAGAGTTCGAGCTGCGGCCGATAGTCGAGCGACACCCGCCCGATCGGCGCGGTGCCGACGACGCGCAGGCCCGGCGTCAGGCTGGTGATGAATTCGTTGTTGAAACCGTAGTATTTCGGAAATCCGCCAACGATGGCTTCTTCCGACAGGCCGATCGAGGGGGTGAATTGCAGCCCCCTCGGCAGCGGCGCCGGGCCTTCGAGCCCGCCGGACGAGGCGAACGGGCTCGGCAGCGCGCCGAGACGCACCGCCGTGCCGAACGGCGCCGCACTGGTCATCGACGAGTCCGGCACGCCGGCGGACGATGACGATGACGATGACGACGACGATGGCGACGCGGCCGCGTCGCTCGTGGCCTGAGCGACCGCCCGCCCTTGCCGCGCGATCAGTGCCGGCACGAGCAGCAGGGCCAGGCGCAGGGTGCGGGTGCGCGGGAGCAATGGCGCCGACAACTTGTCAGCCCTTTCTGGCGAACAGGCCGCGCCGGCGCCTCGCCGCGCGGTTCAGCAGCAGGCTGAGTTGCGGGCAGGAATCGAGCAGGTCGAGCGACTGCTCGATTTCGGCGCGGCGCGTCTGCCCGGCCTGCACCACCAGAATCGCCTGCCCGGCGATCGCGGAGATTTCGGTGGCGTCGCTCCTGGTCAGGCAGGCCGGGGCATCGACCACGATGATCGCGTCCTCGTAGCTGTCGGCCACCGCGCTGGCCAGGCTGCGGACATGCCGCTGGGCGGCCAGAGCGGTGCGGGCTTCGGCATCGGCCGAGCCGCCGACGGGAATGAACACCAGCCGGTCGATCGCGGTGCCGAGCGGGATCGATCCGGCGAGTTGCCGGGGCGAGTCGCCGAATTCGAGAAGGCCGGGCGACTCCGCAAGGCCGAAATGCGCGGTCAGCGAGGCGCCGCCGAAATCGGCATCGACGAGCACGATGTCGCGGTTCCCGCCTTCCGCCAGCAGGCCGGCGAGGTTGAGGGCGGCGAAACTCTTGCCATCGCCGTCGCGCGGGCTGGTGACGAGGACGATGTTGTTGCGGCGCACCGGATCGTGCTGCGCCTGCGCCTGCTGGAAGTATTCGAGCACATGGTGGCGGACGATCCTGAACTCCTCGCCAACATGACGATGACGACGAAGGGCGACCATGCCGTTTTCCTCCAGCTGGGCCAGCGACACGACGGCAGGCCGGTGCGGATTGCGCGGCGCGAGGGACGACGCAAACCGCGCGGCGCGCAGCGGGAGCGGCTCGGCGGCGGATGGCGCCTGCCGGGCCGGTTGCGAGGATGATGACGGCCCGTCTGATTTGATGACGGGCATGCCCTCGGCGTCCAGCCCGGCGGCAAGACGCTCGACCAGGCTGCGGACGGAATTCGGCGGACGGTCGTTCTGGCTCATCCCAGCCCCCCGATGATGAACGTCGCGATGAAGAGCGCGCCGAACACGCCCAGCAGCAGCGAACCGCCGATGCCGATGCGCAGCGCCGGCATGACCACGCCGGATTGCGGCGAGATATCGGAAATCTGGCCGATCACCGGAATGCCGTATCCGCGCAGATCCGCCTCCGAGCTGACGCGGCCTTCGAGTTCGCCGAGCAGGACGCTGACGCCGAGCCCGGCTCCGAGGCCGAGGACCAGCACGGCGACGAGGAACAGGCGCCGGTTCGGACCGATGGGCAGCCGGGGCAGAACCGGCGGATTGATCACCTGCAACTGCACCTGGTTGGCATCGATATTGGCGGCGGCGCCGATGCGCATCGCCTCGCGCCGGCTGATCAGGTCCTGATATTCCTTCTGCAGGACGCCGTAATTCCGGTTGAGGTTGATGAACTTCGCCTCGACGCCGGGCGCCGAACGGGCGAGCGCGGTCAGCTTCGCATGCTCGACCTTGGCACGCGCCAGCGCACGGGTCGTCTCGAGGATCTTGGTCTGCGTCTGCAGGATTTCGAGATGCAGCGCCTTGTAGACCGGATTGGCGACCGGCACGCTGTAGCTGGACTTGCCGCCGCCGGCCGGCGCGTGTTCGAGGGCCTTGACCTGCCGCTCAGCCGCCTGCACGCCGGGGTAGCTGTTGGTGTATTGCTGCCGCAGCCGCGAGAGATTCGCGAGGGCCGCGGCCAGTGCGGCATTGCCGCCGGCGGCCTGGGTTTCCGACAGCAATGGCTTGGTCTTGGCGAGTTCGCTGGACAGCAGCGCCTGCTCGGCCTCGGCGTCCTGCAGTTCGGTTTCGAGCTTGCGGACCCGCGCGCCCGATGCATGCACCGCGGAAACGCCGTCGCTGCCGGGCAGGAGTTCGAGATATTTCGCCTGGAACGCCGCGCGGCGCGCTTCCAGCGATTTCAGCTGGTTGTGGAAATAGTCGATCTGCGATTGCAGGAACTTGCCGGCATTGTCGATGTCGCTCTGGTTGTGGTCCGACGCGCGCTCGACATAGATGTTCACCAGGCCGGCGATGATGTTGTAGGCGCGGCGCGGATCGTGGCCGACATAGCGGATGGTGAACAGGTTGCGGCTCTGCGGCACCACGGTCACCCGCGCCCGCAGCTGGCGCACCAGTGCCTCGCGTGCGCCCGGCCCCTGCGCGCGCAGCCCTTCGCGGTCGATCAGGTGCTGGAGATTGGGGGTGCTGAGCAACGTCTGGCGGAGCAGGTTGAATTCCTGTTCGGAATTGCCGTTGATGGCGATGCCGCGCAGCAGCGGCGTCAGCACCGGGTCCGCCGCGACATAGAGCTGGGCGCTGGCCTCGAAATTCGGCGGCAGCAGCATCACCGCCGTCCACCCGAGCGCGCAGACGAGCCACGCGGTGGCGAGCGCGTACCACCGCTTGCGCCAGGCGGTGGCGAGCAGCCGCAGTCCGGTCTCGATCAGCTGTTCCATCGGCGGCTCAGAACAGGCTGCGCGGGATGACGACGATGTCACCCGGCTGCAGGGTGACATTCTGCTTCAGGTCGCCCTGGTTCAGCAGCGCGCCGAGGGCGACCGGGATCTTCACGTCATGCCCGCCGGTGCGGCGGATGATGAAGGCGCCATTGGCCAGGCCGAAGCGGGGCACGCCGCCGATCTCGGTCATCAGGTCGAGCATGGTCATGCCGTTGACGTAGGGAATCGCGCGCGGCTTGCCGGCGCCGATGACCCTGATGTCGCTGCCGAGCGCGCCGTGAAAGCTTTTGACGATCACCGTGACGTTGGGATTCTTGACGTAGCTTTTCAGCCGCCCGGCGATGTCGTTCTGCAGTTGCAGGGGCGTCTTGCCGGCCGCGCGGATGTTCTGCACGAGCGGGATCGAGAACCGTCCGTCCGGCCGCACCGGGACGGCGGCCTCCGAGAGATCGGGCGAGCCATAGACGAACACGCTCAACACGTCGCCCGGGCCGATCCGGTAGGTCGGGTTCGGGCTCTCGACGGTCGGCACTTTCGGCGCCGGCGGCGCCGCGCAGCTGGCCAGTCCCAGGCCTAGCGCGGCCATGAACAGCAGCGACAGGGCTGCCTTGTGGCGAAAAATCCACCGGGAACGATCTGAATTCATAGGCTTGCAATCTCCTTGCCGGTCAAAAATCCCGGGCGGCGCGTCAAACGGTCATCGGGGCGGTGATGAAAATTCCGGGCCGGGCCCGCGCATCCGCCCTTCGCCGCAGGGCGCGACGACCAGCGCCAGACCCGGTTCACGGCTGTTTACGGAAGGAGACACGGGGATGCTCACGCGGGCCGGTCAGCAACGGGGGACCTGATCGGCGTCCCTGACGCCGGACACAGGAATTGATACGTTCTTCAAAATGACCTCTCTCGCTGAAATACGCACCTGACAATCGGTTAAGCGATCCCTCGGGGCATAGCACGGCGAACGTGGGAAAGCGACAAATTTATGCATATTTCTGGACTTGAATCATATTACTGTATAAAAATCATCATATCGGCATTCATTCTAAATTTGTGTCAAATTCGCGTCGTGGCGACCATTCGCCGAAGGCCATGAAGAAGCGGCCATGGCCCGGCGCATCGTCATCCAGCCCCTCATGCGCAGGCCGTCTGTTCGACCGGCGCGGCGGCGGGCGCGCCGCGCCGCGCCAGAACGGTCTCGAAAATCCGGGCCTGGCCGAGGCTGATGCTCCGCCAGTCGTGCCCTGCGGCAAAACCCGCCGTCGCCGCGCGATCGGGCGGGGATGAGAGCAGTGTCAGGATCGCATCGGCCAGGGCCTCCGGCGTGTGCGCCGCGGCCACACGTCCCGCCGCCGGATCGCGCACGACCTCGGCATTTCCCGGCGCCGGCGAGGCGACGACCGGCGTGCCGCACGCCATCGATTCGAGCAGCACATTGGCCCAGCCTTCCCGGCTCGACGCCAGCACGAGAAGATCCGCGCCGGAATAATAGGCGGGCAACTCTTCCTGCGGAATGCTGCCCGCAAACCGCACCCGCGCGCCCAGCCCGAGCGACGCCGCGAGCCTGCGCAACCGCGGCTCCTCCGCGCCGCTGCCGGCGATCAGCAGGTCGTGCGAGCCGAGGCCGCGCCGATGCAGGATCGCCAGCGCGCGGATCACCCGGT
>JAJZFF010000548.1 GCA_021805485.1 Pseudomonadota bacterium | reverse complement strand
CGGCCTCGAACTCGTTGGCCTCGTACAGGCTGCAGACCTCGGCCTCGTTGGCGAACAGGATATCGATCCCGCGCAGCAGCTCCCGGAATGCGGTGCGGTGGCGGTCGACGCAGAACGGATCCGACAGTGACAGCGCCACCTGCCGTCCCGCCCGCCGCGCGATGGCGGCGGCGCGATGGAACGCCGCCTGTGCCGCCGGGGGGTCGAACAGATAGCCTTCCAGGTAGGTCACGGCCGAATCGGCGATCAGCGCCGGATCGAGATCGTCGACGCCGAAGCTGACACAGGCGCCGAGATAGGTATTCATGGTGCGCTGGCCCTCGGGCGTGACCAGGATCAGGCAGCGCGCCGTCGGCGCCCCGGCCTGCAGGGGCGGGGTCGGGAAATGCACGCCCGCGGCGGCGATGTCATCGCGGAAGGCGGATCCGAGCCGGTCGTCGGCGACCTTGCCGAGGAACGCCGCGCGGGCGCCCATCGCGGCGGCGACGGCGCAGCTGTTGGCCGCCGAGCCGCCGCTGCTCTCGCGCCCCTTCGGCATCGCGGTGCTGAGAAACTCCGCCCGATCCCGGTCGATCAGCGCCATCGAGCCTTTGTGCATGTCGTGGCGCGAGAGAAACCCGTCATCGGCGGGAGCGACGACGTCGACGATGGCGTTGCCGATGCCGAGCAGGTCGAAGCGAGGGGCAGTCGCCATGCGGAGCTCTCCGGATCGGGAATGAACCCATGCCGCTAGCACCGCGCGCCGCGATCGGCAACCGCGCGGGTTGTTCGCGCGGCCGGCTCCGTGTTAGCGAACCTGCCCGTTACGCCAGGACAGGAGGCCGCCGTGTTCAAACGCCGCAAGCCCCAAGGCCCGCAAGGTGCAGAGACCGACTCGCGATTCGACGACTCGCCCGAGGACAGCGCGACCCAGCCCGCCGCCGCGTCGCGGCCCGGCGCCTTCACCCCGCAGAACGCCGCGCGCCCGACCGATAGTGGCCTCGGCGTTCCGCCCTACCGTCCTGTGCCAGCCAAGGAAGCCCAGATCATGAGCCGAACGCCGACCCCGCCCGTGCCGTCCGTCCCCGGTGCGGCCGCCCGCGCGCCGCAGACGGGCGCCGTCCGCCTGCCCTCACGCGAGCCGGCGGAGAGCCGCACGCTGATCGTCGGCCGCGGCATCAGCGTCCAGGGCACGGTTCAGGATGCCGAGCGGCTCGTCGTGGAAGGCACCGTCGAGGCCAGCATGATCCATGCCAACGAACTCGTCGTTGCGCCGGGCGGGCTGGTCAAGGGCCAGATCGAGGTCGAGGACGCCGAGATCAGCGGCACCATGGACGGCACGCTGACCGCGCGCGCGAGCCTGGTGGTGCGCGCCAGCGGCCGGGTGCTCGGCACCGCCCGCTGCCGGCGGCTGCAGGTCGAGGAGGGCGGCCAGATCACCGGCCAGATCGAGATGCTCACCGACGCCCCGCGCGCCGAGCCGGGTCGCTCGGCTCCGGAGCCGGCCGCCGAGCCGGCGCCGCGGATGCCTGAGAGGCTCCAGGCCGAGCGGGCACCGCAGGCCTGAGGAGGCCGACGCCATCCGGGCCCCACCGGGCCCGGATGACGCCTATTGTCACGCAAGACCGGCGCCCGGACGGTGCGCCGGATGAGCCTCCGAGGTCAGGCGTGGCCGGCCGGCGTTCCCTGGGCCGCTGCCTGCTGGGCCCGCCGGGCCTGCCACAGGGCAACGAAATCGACCGGCTGCAGCGTCAGCGGCGGGAAGCCGCCCTCGCGGGTGATTTCTGCCAGAATGTGCCGCGCGTAAGGAAAGAGCAGGCGCGGACACTCCACCATCAGGACCGCCTCGAGCACGTTCTCCGGCACGCCGTTCAGGGTAAAGACACCGGCATAGACAAGCTCGGCGATGAAGACCGCCGCGCGGCCCTCGGCCGCCGGCTGCCCGTTCGCCGCCGCCGCCGGCGCCTCACGCGCCTCGGCGCGGATCGACAGCGCCACCTCGTAGACGGACGCCGCGTCGGGCAGCTTCTGCACCTGCACGTCCAGGCTCAGATTGATCTGCGGCGCCGTGCGCAGGGTGGCGTAGATCTGCGGCGCGCCGGGAACCTCGAAGGACAGGTCCTTGACGAACTGGCCGTTGATCAGCAGCGGCGGCGGTCCGGACTGGGCGGCGCCCGCCGGAGGGGCCTCGGTGCTCTGGGACATGGTCATGCTCCGTGCTGTGCCGGCCTTGAGGCCGCTTGTGGATTGCCGGCCTTGCGGCCGTGAAAGGCGCGGCGGCGGGAGACCGCCTGGCGAATTCGGCGGTGGCCTAGCATGGCGGCGGGCGCAAGACCAGAAGGCCCCGTCAGGCGCGCCAGACGATGCGCTCGGGCGCCGGCGTGGTCGGATCGCAGCGCTGCCAGCCGCCATTGGGAACGCTGACCCCGGTCAGCGCCAGAATGAACCCCCAGTGGCTCACCACCAGGGTCTCGGCCCAGTCTGCCCGCGCCGCCATCGCCGCACGGAAGCGCCCGGCGCGCGCGATGGTCTCTGCCTCGCCCTCGATACCCTGCGGCCACCAGACCTCGTCGAGCGCGGCGAAATCATGCTCCGGCCAGGCCTGCTCCAACTGGCCACGCGGCGTGCCGATATCGCAGGTGAAGGCGCAGCGTTCGCGCACCGTCGGGTCGACCAGCACGGCAACGCCGAGTGCGCGCGCGATCGGCGCGGCCGTCTGCAGCGCGCGCCTGTAGGGCGAGGCGATGATGCGGCGGACGCCCTCCGCGCGCATCGCCTCCGCCGCCGCCTCGGCCTGCCGCGCGCCCAGCTCGGTCAGCGCCGGATCGACGATGCCCGGATCCCGCCGGGTGGCGGTGAAGTGCAGATTGAACTCGCTCTGGCCGTGGCGGAGCAGGATCACGTCCGCAGGAACCCCACCAGCCGCTCGGCCTCGGCGACGATGGGATCGGCGATCGAGGCCGCCCGCTCCGCCCCCTCGCGCAGAATGGCGTCGATCGTTCCCGGATCGGCGAGCAGGCGCCGCGTCTCGGCCGCGATCGGCGCCAGCGCGGCGACGAGCCGCTCGGCCAGCGCTTCCTTGAAGGCGGAGAAGCCCTGGCCGCCATGCTCGCGCAGCACGCCGGCGGCGTCGGTCTCCGCGAGCGCGGCGTAGATGCCGACCAGGTTGCGCGCCTCGGGCCGCCCTTCCAGCCCCGCCGGATCACCCGGCAGCGGCTGCGGATCCGTCTTGGCGCGACGGATCTTCTGCGCGATCGTCTCGGCATCGTCGGTGAGATTGATCCGGCTCTGCTCGGACGGGTCCGATTTGGACATTTTTTTCGTCCCGTCCCGCAGGCTCATCACGCGCGCCGCCGGGCCCAGCACCAGCGCCTCGATCGGGGGGAAGAACGCCACGCCATAATCGTGGTTGAATTTCTGCGCGATGTCGTTCGCGAGCTCCAGGTGCTGCCGCTGATCGTCACCCACCGGCACGCGCGTCGCGTGGTAGGCGAGAATGTCGGCGGCCATCAGGTTCGGATAGACATAAAGCCCCGAGGACGCGTTCTCGCGGTCCTTGCCGGCCTTGTCCTTGAACTGGGTCATGCGGTTGAGCCAGCCGAGCCGGGCGACGCAGTTGAAGATCCAGGCCAGTTGCGCGTGGGCGCGGACGGCGCTCTGGTGGAAGAACACCGACCGGCCGGGATCGACCCCACAGGCGATGACGCTGGCGGCGATCTCGCGCGTCTGGGTGGCGAGCTGGGCCGGCTCCTGCCACACCGTGATCGCGTGCAGATCCGCCACCGCGAAGATGCACTCGTGGTCGTCCTGCAGCTTCACCCAGTTGCGCAGCGCGCCGAGATAATTGCCGAGCGTCGGGATACCGGAAGGCTGGATGGCCGAGAAGATTCGCTGCATGGCGGCTCGCATGGGTTGAACCACGCGCTTTTCCGGCCTTGGCCGGCGGCGGTCAACCCCGGGACTTGGCCGCCGCGAAGCGCCGGCGCAGCAGGGAGCGGGCGAGCTCCAGCAGATCGAACGCACCCAGGGCCTGGCCGGCTGCGCCATAGGCGACGAGACCGGTGCCGACCAGCAGCACCAGCGCCAGCGCCCGCAGCACCGACCGGCCGCCGGCGACGGCGAACAGCACCGGATCGAGCACCAGCAGAGCCAGCGCCATCGCGCCGGCGGCGAGCACCATCCGCGCCACGCGCCCGCCGAGCGCGGCGTCGGGGCGGAAATAGCCGCGCCAATACAGCAGCACGGCGAGCGCGGCGGCGTTGAAAGCGGCGGCGATGCTGGTCGCCAGCGGCGGCCCGACATGGCCGAGCGGACGCATGAAGGCGAGGTTGAGGACCAGGTTCAGCGCGACCGCGACCAGCCCGATCTTCACCGGCGTCCCCGTATCGCCGCGGGCGAAGAATGCCGGGGCGAAGACCTTGGCCAGCACGTAGGCCGGCAGGCCGACCGCATAGGCGGCCAGCGCCTGCGCGCTTCTGGCGGCGGCCAGCGCGTCGAACGCGCCGCGGGCGAACAGCACGCTCATGATCGGCCCGCCCGCCACCGACAGCGCCAGCGCCGCCGGCAGGGTCAGCACCAGCGCGTATTCGATGCCGTGGTTGAGGGTGGTGATCGCGAGGCCCTTGTCGCCGGCGCGCACCTGGCGTGAGAGCAGCGGCAGGATCGCGGTGCCGACCGCCGCGCCGATCACCCCGAGCGGCAGCTGATCCACGCGGTCGGCGTAGTAGAGCACCGAGACGGTGCCAGCGGGCAGCAGGCTGGCGATGACGGTATCGACGGCGACGTTGAGCTGCGTCACGCCGGCGCCGATCACGCCCGGCCCCATGCGCCGCAACACCGTCCGCACCCCCGGCGTCAGCTGCGGCCACCCGCAGGGTGGCGCCATGCCGGCGATGCGCACCGCCAGCACCAGCACGCCGAGCTGCGCGAAGCCCGAGAGCACGAGCCCGGCGGCCAGCAGGTGCCCGGTGGTCGGCAGCATGGCGATCGGCGGCAGGAGCAGCGCGCCGATCAGGAAGACGTTGAACAGGACCGGCGCGCCGGCCGCGGCGGCGAACCGGTCCAGCCCGTTGAGCATGCCGCCGAAAAGCGCCGCGAGGCACATCAGCATCAGATAGGGAAAGGCGATGCGCGTCAGCGTCACGGTCAGGGCGAGCTTGGCCGGCAGTGCGGCGAAGCCGGGCGCCAGCACCACCATCAGTTGCGGCATGAAGACGATGCCGAGGACCGTGATGCCCGCCAGCCAGACCGCCAGCACGCTGGCCACCTCGCCGGCCAGCCGACGCGCCGGCTCCCGCCCGAAGCTCGCCAGCGTGCCGGCGAAGGCGGGAACGAAGGCGGCGTTGAACGCGCCCTCGCCGAACAGCCGGCGGAACAGGTTCGGCAATTTCAGGGCGACGAAAAACGCATCCGCTACCAGCCCGGTGCCGAGCCGGTCGGCGATCAGCACGTCCCGCGCGAAGCCGAGCAGGCGGCTCGCCATGGTCCAGATGCCAACGGTGAGAATGCCTCGCAGCATGGGACGGCCGCCGCCTAGTGGCGTGAAGCCAACGCCCGGCCCCGGGCGGCGGCTGACTCAGCCTTCATCATGAAACGACCGCTCTGACGCATGCCGAACCTTCCGAATGAGCAGAAGCACGAGAGCAACCCCCGATCTGATCGTGCCGTTCCGGGTCGGACCGATCGGAGAGAAGTGGCTCTACACTTATATGTTTATCGACCATGTCCGACCTGAATATTCCATCAGGCCGGAGAGTGCTCTACCCGATCGGTCCGGCCGGCATGTGCGCCGCCAGCGCCGCGCGGCGCATCTCCTGTGTCTGCCAGACCAGCAGGATCGGGATGCCGATCGCCAGATCCCGCGCCCGGCGCAGCAGCGAAACCCCGAGCGAGAGTTCCGCCGGCACGCCGAAAACGGCGCCGAGGCTGGCATACGCCGCTTCCTGCACCCCCGCGCCGGCCGGCACCAGCACGGTAGCAGAAAGGGCGATGTGGGTCAGCGCGTCGATCGCCAGCACGTCATCGAAATCGATATCCGCGCCGAGGAGCTGGAAGGCGATCCAGGTTCCGGTGCCGCCGGCGATCCAGCCGATGAGATGCAGCCCGACGCCGAGGCCGAGCCGCGTCGGGCTGGCATAGAGCCGTGCCAGATCGTCCTGGAACGCCCGCACATGCGTCGGCGCCTCGGCGAACCAGGGTGCGGCGATGCGGCGGGCGAGCGCGCCGAACAAGCGCCCGCCGCCGCGCTGCAGCCACATGAACCCGGCCGCGCCGACCCCGGCCAGCACCAGCCCGACGCCGACGGGCACGGTCAGCCGCGAGCCCGGCGCGTGGTTCAGCAGTTCGATCAGCCCGATCATCATGAAGCCGACCTGGGCGAGGAACTCGGCGGTGACATCGACGACGCTGCCCGCGGCCGCCAGCGGCCAGCGCACACCCTGCATCGCGAGCGCGCGGGTGCCGAGAACGACCCCGCCCATCTGCGAGAACGGCAGGCAGTTGCCGGCGGCGTCGCGCACCATCCGCGCCCAGATCAGCCCGCCGAGCGGCGCGGTCCCGGGCGGCATCAGCGCCGCCCAGGCCAGGCCGAGCAGGCCGGCGAGCAGCACGTTCCATCCCAGGAGGGCGCTCAATCCCTCCCAGCCGACGGAGAGCAGCGCGTCGGCCACGTGGCCCGCGCCGAACCAGCCGATCAGCGCCGTGGCCAGGATCAGGCCCGCCAACGCCAGCAGGAAGGAGAGTTGTTTCAAATGCGTGGGGTCCCAGACGAAGCGAGTATGACCATCCGTTTCGGCGCGGCCACTGGGCCGGTTACACCATCCGCGCCGCCGCAGATAGTCCAGCCGGTTCCGAAACGCGGCGTGACACGCTATAGGGCGCGCGGAACGGCACAGATCGGGAGCCAATGCAGCAGATCCGCCACAGAACTGGCGCCGAGGTTCTCCTGACCGGCGCGACCGGCTTCGTCGGCTCCGCGGTGGCCCGGGCGCTGCTGGGGCGCGGCCACGCGGTGCGCGCGCTCGCGCGGCCGGGCGGGGATCGGCGCAATCTCGCCGGGATCGACATCGAGATCGTCGAGGGCGACCTGACCGACGCGGGCTCGCTCGCGCGCGCCATCGCCGGCTGTCGCTCGCTCGTGCATGTCGCCGCGGACTACCGGCTGTGGGTGCCGGACGAGGCTTCCATGCTCGCCGCCAATGTCGAAGGCACCCGGACGCTGATGCGGGCCGCACTC
>JAJZFF010000498.1 GCA_021805485.1 Pseudomonadota bacterium | reverse complement strand
ATCGCCGTCCCGCGCTCCCGGTCCATGATCGCCAGCGCTTCCGCGACCGGCATCGCCGCCCGATAAGGGCGTTCGGCGCTGAGCGCGTCGAAGATGTCCGCGGTGGTGAGGATGCGCGTTTCCAGCGCGATGGCCGCGCCGGCGAGGCGCTTCGGGTAGCCGTTCCCGTCCAGGCGCTCGTGGTGTGCTGCGGCGATCGCGGCCATGTCGCGGAACACGCTGAGACGGCTGAGGATCTCCTCGGTCAGCGCGGCGTGCCGGCGCATCGCGGCCCATTCACCCTCGTCCAGCCGTCCGGGCTTGTCGAGGACGGCGTTGCTCACCCCGAGCTTACCGATATCGTGCAGCAGGCCGGCGCGGCGCAGCCAGCGGCGGCGCGAGCGGGGGAATTGCAGCATCGCCGCGATCGCCTCGGCATACGAGGCGACGCGGCGGCTATGGCCGCTGGTGAAGGAGCTCTTGGCGTCGATGACGTCGGCGAAGGCCTCGGTGATGGCGTCGAGCTGATCCTCGTCGATGGTGATGACGCGGGCCAGCGGCTCGAGGCCGGCGATGCGCACGTCCAGCCCATCCTCGTCGAGCCCGGCCCAGAACCAGTCCTCGCCGGCGAGATCGAGAAGCACTGCCACCAGGCGCGGGTCGAACCAGGTGCCGGCGCGTCGCCGCGCCTCCCGACAGGCGGCGGTGGGACCGCCGACGGCGTGGAAGACGTCGGCCACCTGCGCCAGCAGCGCGATGCGCGCGGCGAGCGGGATCGCGTCCCCGATCAGGCCTTCCGGACGGCCCTTGCCGTTCCAGTGCTCATCGAGCGAGTGGACGCCGGCGGCCACGGCCGGCGGGAAGCCGAGGCGGCGAACGATGTCGGCGCCGCGCTCGCATCGCGTGCGGATCAGCTCCCCGGCATACACGCCGCCATGGCGGGCGATGTCGAGGAAGCGCTTGGCGCGCGCCGTCAGCGCCTCGCCCGGGCCGGCATGGCGCAGCACGAAGCGGGCGAGCTGGCCGTAGCTCTCGGTATCGACACGCTTGAAGCGCTGCTTCACCACCAACTCATCGCCGCCATACAGCTCGAACAGGCGGCTGGCATTGCTGCTGCAGCCGGAATCCTTGAGCAGCAGCGCGTAATAGAGGTCGGAGAGGGCCTGTGGACCGAGTCCAATCCGCCGGCCGATCTGCGTGCCGATCCAGGCGCAGCGCAGGCAATGGCCGCGCGGCTGGCCCTCGGTCAGGTCCAGCGCATAGCTCAGTGTCGCGATCACCTCCGACAGCCGCAGCCGGCCGAGCGCGTGATCGGGCGGGTTGGGGACGGAGAGGGGGGCGGCCATGGCGCGCCAGCCTGGCGCCGGACAGGATAACGGGCGGTTTACGCCTCGTCGTCGATCTCCCGCTCCAGCCGCTCGATGTCGGCGTCGCTGAAGCCGAAATGATGGGCGATTTCGTGCACCAGCACGTTGCGGACCAGGCGGAACAGATCCTCGCCGGTCTCGATCCATTCGAGCAGGATCGGCTCGCGGAAGAGCAGGATCAAGTCCGGCGCGCGGGCGATATCGTCGATGCTGCGCCGGTTCAGCGGCGTGCCGCGATAGAGCCCGGTGAGATCCCATGCGCTCTCGATTCCGAGTTCGTCGAGCGTCGCGTCGTCCGGCATCTCCTCGACCAGGATGCCGACATCCTTCACGTGGCGCGCGAGGCGCGCCGGAATCGCGCCGAGCGCGCGCTCGGCCAGTTCGGCGAGGTCGTCGGCGCTGGGCGGGACGGTGTAGGATGGGCCGGGCATCGGCCCATTCGCCGTCGCCGCGCCGTCGCGGTCAAGCCATCTCTCACGCGCGAGGAGACACCCATGCCGAAACTGACCGAAGGCGCCCGCGCGCAGCTCGCCGCGTCCCTGCCTGGCTGGGCGATGGCCGAAGGGCGCGACGCCATCCGCCGCGCCTTCCGCTTCGCCGATTTCAGCGCCGCCTGGGGCTTCATGAGCCGCGTCGCCCTGCTCGCCGAGCGGATGGACCATCACCCGGAATGGTCCAATGTCTACAATCGGGTCGAAATCCTGCTCACGACCCACGATGCAGGCGGGCTGTCGGAGAAGGATATCGCGCTCGCCCAGGCGATCGACCGGCTGGTGCCGTGAGCGCGGCGGAGGTCGCGGCACAGATTCGCCGAGCCACCGCCAGGCTGTGCGGGCGGCTCGGCTGGGCGGCGCTGCACGAGGTGCGGCTGCCCAATGGCCGGCGAGCCGACCTGCTGGCGCTGCGCGGCGATGGCGGCTTCGTCGTCATCGAGGTGAAGTCCGGCGAGCGGGATTTCCGCGCCGATCAGAAATGGCCCGACTACCGGGAGTTCTGCGACGGGTTCTGCTTCGCCGTGGCGCCGGACTTCCCGCTGGCGCTGCTGCCCGAGAATGCCGGGCTGATTCTGGCCGAGGGCGGCGAGGCGGAGCTGGTGCGCCCGCCGCCGCCGCACGCGCTCGCCCCGGCGCGCCGGCGGACCTTGCTGCACCGCTTCGCCATCCTCGCCGCCGGCCGCCTCGCGGCGCGGGAGGACCCGGCGGGCGCCGCCGAACTCGCCGCCGCGCTGCGGGTGGAATAGTCCGTCCCGCTTGTGCGCACCCCACCTGCGGCGCATGCTTTCGGCGCGTAAACGTCTCGGGGGAGGATGCGATGGCGAGCACGCTGGCTCTGCACGTGAACGGTCGGGAGGTCGAGATCCATGCCGACGATCCCGACATGCCGCTTCTCTATGCGCTGCGCGATGAACTCGGCCTGCACGGCCCGCGCTTCGGCTGCGGCCTTGGCCAGTGCGGTGCCTGCACCGTGCATGTCGATGGCAAGCCGGTGCGCGCGTGCGTCACCCCGCTCTCGGCCTTGTCCGCCGGGCAGAGCGTGCTCACCCTCGAAGGGCTCGGCACGCCGGAGCGGCCGCACAAGATCCAGCAAGCCTTCATCGACGAGCAGGCGGTGCAGTGCGGCTACTGTATCAACGGCATGATCATGCAGTCCGCGGCTCTGCTCGAAACCCAGCCGTCGCCGAGCGAGAGCGACATTCGTGCGGCCCTGGCGCACAATCTCTGCCGCTGCGGCACGCATCAGCGCATCATCCGCGCGGTCGCGCGCGCGGCGCGGACGTGAGGAGGGCGCGATGAACCAGATGCTGTCCCGTCGCAGCCTGCTGCAGGCCGCCGGCGCGCTCGTCGTCTCCTTTACCCTGGTGCCGCGCGGCGCCGAGGCCAAGAGCGTCGCCGCCGACGAGGTCGATGCCTTCCTCGCCATCGACACGCAGGGCCTGGTGACGGTCTATTCCGGCAAGGTCGATCTCGGCACCGGGGTGCGCACCGCGCTGACTCAGATCGCCGCCGAGGAGCTCGATGTTCCGCTGGCCCGGGTCACCGTCATCGAGGGCGACACGGCGCTGACCCCGGATCAGGGGCCGACCTATGGCAGCCTCTCGATCCAGAATGGCGGCATGCAGATCCGCCGTGCCGCGGCCACGGCGCGCGCGGCGCTGCTGCGGCTCGCGGCGACGCGCCTCGGCGTGCCGGAGGCCGATCTGCTCACCGCGGACGGCGCGGTGCGCCCGCGCGCCGGCGGCGAGGGGATCGGCTATGGCGCGCTGATCGGCGCCGGCGGCTTCGCGCTGAAGCTGGACAAGGATGCGCCGGCCAAGAGCCCGGCCAGCTATCGCGTCGTCGGCACATCGGTGGCGCGGCTCGACATTCCCGACAAGGTGACCGGCCGCTTCACGTTCATGCAGGATGTCCGCGTCGAGGGCATGGTCCATGCCCGCGTCGTGCGCCCGCCAGCGCTCGGCGCGACGCTGCTCGAGGTCGACGAGGCGTCGGTGCAGGCCATTCCCGGCATGATCAAGGTCGTGCGCGTCGGCAATTTCCTCGCCGTCGTCGCCGAGAGCGAATGGGGCGCGATCCGCGCCGCGCGGGCCCTGAAGGCGCGCTGGTCGGACTGGGACGGTCTGCCGGAGCAGGCTCGGCTCTGGGAGCATGTGCGCGCCACCAAGGTGGTGAAGGACGACGTCACCAGCAATGTGGGCGATGCGCCGGCCGCGCTCGCCGCGGGCGCGAAGCGCCTCGCCGCCACCTACGACTTCCCGATCCACACGCACGGCTCGATCGGCCCTTCCTGTGCGGTCGCCGAGCTGCGCGACGGGCAGCTGACGGTGTGGACGGCGTCGCAGATGACGCATGCGCTGCGCAAGCAGATCGCCGCCATGCTCGGCATGAAGTCCGATGACGTGCGCTGCATCTATGTCGAGGGCGCCGGCTGCTACGGGCGCAATGGCCACGAGGACGCCGCCGGCGATGCGGCGCTGCTGGCGCGCGAGACGGGACGGCCGGTGCGCGTGCAATGGTCGCGCGCCGACGAGCATGGCTGGGATCCGAAGGGACCGCCGACGCTGATCGATCTCGCAGGCGCGCTCGACGCAGATGGCAGCGTGACCGCCTGGCAGTCGAATTTCTTCATCCCGCAGGGCGCGGCCGGCAACGTGCCGCTGGTGGCGGCCGAGCTCGCCGGGCTGGCGCACGAGACGGCGATGGCGCCGGGCAACATCATCCAGAACTCGGCGCTGCCCTATGCCTTCCCCGCCATCCGCACCGTCTGCCACCGGCTGGAGACGACCCCGTTCCGGCCTTCCTGGATCCGTACGCCGGGGCGGATGCAGAACACCTACGCGAACGAGTGTTTTCTCGACGAACTCGCGGCCGCCGCCGGCGCCGACCCGATCGCGCTGCGGCGGCGATACCTCAAGGATCCGCGCGGCCTCGAGCTGATCGAGCGGCTGGTGGCGCTGTCCAAATGGCAACCGCGTCCCTCGCCGGCGGGAGGCCAGACCGGCGCGGTCCAGCGCGGCCGCGGCGTCTCCTATGTCAAATACGAGCTCGTCCGCACCTATATCGGCGCCGTCGCGGAGGTCGAGGTCGATCGCGCCAGCGGTACGATCCATGTCGCCCGCGTCTTCGTCGCGCATGATTGCGGCCAGATCATCAATCCCGACGGGCTGCGCAACCAGATCGAGGGCAACGTCATCCAGACCGTGAGCCGCGTGCTGAAGGAGGAGCTGACCTTCGACCGCAGCGCGGTGACCAGTCTCGACTGGGCGAGCTACCCGATCCTGACCTTCCCGGAGGCGCCGGAGGTGGTGATCGACCTCATCGACCGGCCGGCGGAGAAGCCCTGGGGCGCGGGCGAGCCCTCGGCGGCGGTGATTCCGGCGGCGATCTCCAACGCCGTGTTCGACGCCACCGGCGTGCGGCTGCGCTCGGTGCCGTATACGCCGGCGCGGGTGAAGGCGGCGCTGGGAACGATTTGAGTTTTCCCAACCTTGCCTCGATACTCGCCTTGCCTGGCGGTGTGCCGGGCGGGACGCAGGGGGAAGGCATGACCGGTGAGGCGCTGGCGCATCCGGATGGGCGGCGCCACCGGATCGTGGTGGTCGGCGGCGGCGCCGCGGGGCTGGAGCTGGTCACGCGCCTCGGTGACCGTGTCGGCCGCGGCGGTGCCGAGGTGACGCTGATCGAGAAGTCGCGCACCCATATCTGGAAGCCGCTGCTGCACGCGGTCGCCGCGGGCAGCATGGATCCTGGCGAGCATGAGCTGAACTATCTCGCCCAGGCGCACTGGCACCATTTTCGCTACCGCCTCGGCGAGCTCGCCAGCATCGACCGGGTGCGCAAGGAGGTTCTCGTCGCTCCGGCCTATGACGAGGAGGGGCGCCAGATCACCTCCGAGCGCGCCTTCGGCTACGACACGCTCGTCGTCGCCATCGGCAGCGTCACCAACGATTTCGGCACGCCGGGCGTGGCCGAGTACGCGGTGCCGCTGGAGACGCCGGAGCAGGCGGTGCGCTTCAACCGCCGCCTGGTGAATGCCTGCATCCGTGCCCACGCCCAGGAGACGCCGGTGCGGCCGGGCCAGCTCCATGTCGTCGTCATCGGTGCAGGCGCCACCGGTACCGAGCTGGCCGCCGAGCTCCATCGGACCATCCGCGAGGTGGTCGGCTACGGCCTCGACCGCGTCGATCCGCAGCGCGACATCCGCATCATTCTGCTCGAGGCCGCGGACCGCATCCTGCCGGCGCTGCCCGAGCGCATCTCGCTCGCCACCATGCGCCTGCTGGTGGAACTCGGCGTCGAGGTGCGCACCGGGGCGAAGGTGGGCGCGGTGCGCGCCGACGGCGTCAGCCTCGCCGACGGCAGCTTCATTCCCTCGGAGCTCGTCGTCTGGGCCGCCGGCGTGCGCGCGCCGGCGGTACTGCGCGAGATCGGCGGCCTGGAGACGAACCGGCTCAACCAGCTCGTCGTCACCGAGACGTTGCAGACGACGCGCGACCCCGACATCTTCGCCATCGGCGATTGCGCCGCCTGCCCGCGCCCGGGCTTTCCGACGCCGATTCCCCCCCGCGCCCAGGCAGCGCACCAGCAGGCGGCGCACATGCTGCGCCAGATCCGCCGCCGTCTCGCCGGGCGGGAGGTGGTGCCGTTCGTCTATCGCGATTTCGGCTCGCTCGTCTCGCTCGGGCGCTACAGCACCGTCGGCAGCCTGATGGGGTTCCTGGTCGGGCGCAGCATGTTCATCGAGGGGCTGTTCGCGCGCCTCGTCTACCGGTCCCTCTACATCATGCACGAGGTGGCGCTGTATGGCGCCTGGCGGACGCTGCTCGGGGTGATGGCGCGCGGCCTCTCGCGCCGCGCCGAGCCGGAGGTGAAGCTGCACTGACCGGGCTTGCCGCCGGTCGCGATCCTGGTTCAACCTCTCGGCAGTGACGGGGACGGGCACAAGCCGGCAGGCCCGGAAGGACGCCGAGGAAAGGACCAGGACCATGGATGCCAACGCCCTGCGCGCGATACAGGCGCCGCTGAAGCAACGCTACCGCGAGGATCCCGCCAGCGCCCGGATCCCGGCCCGCGCCGAGGGCCGTATCGAGGCCGGGGAGGTCGCCTGCGTGGTGCGGTCCTGGGCCGGCGAGACCCGGGCCGGACTGCATCAGGCCGCCGGCGGCGACGGCAGCCTGGCCTGTTCGGGGGACATGCTGCTCGAGGCGCTGATCGCCTGTGCCGGTGTCACGCTCAAGGCGGTCGCGACCGCGATGGGGATCGAGCTCCGCGGTGGGCGCATCATCGCTGAAGGACTCTGGGATGCGCGCGGCACGCTGGCCATCGACCGCACCGCACCGGTGGGCGTGATCGAGATCGCGCTGCGCTTCGAACTGGACACCGACGCCGCGCCCGAGCAAGTGCGC
>JAJZFF010000215.1 GCA_021805485.1 Pseudomonadota bacterium | reverse complement strand
GCTGGATGGGACCGAAGCCGACGATCGGGGCGCCCGTGCCGCCGATGCCGCCGGGGGCGCGGTGGATGCCGGTTCCGCCGATGCCGCCGGTCTCCTCGCCAATCCCGGTTCCGCCGATGCCGCCGGTTTCCTGTTCGACGCCGGTACCGCCGATGCCGCCCGCGCCCTGGGCCCTGGCGACGGGCAGGCCAAGAAAGAGAAAAGCTGCGGCCAGCAGCGGGACGAGGCGGCGCGTGCGGGCGGCGTTGCTGTCAGGGGCGGTCATCGGCGTCGGTCTCGTAATAATAGACGCCGAGGCGGAGGCGGCGCAGGGTCTCGCGTTCCGGATCGTCGCCGGCGGCGTCCGTGCTGGCGAGATTTCCTTCGAGCAGTTGCTCGTTGCACTGCCGCAACAACCTGTCCGCCATGTCGGACAGGGCGGGCCTTGCCGCGTTCAGGCGGCTGGCGCCGATGCCGTTATGGAACAGGGCGCGTTCGATGAAGACCGGCGTTTCACCGGCGAGATTATGGAAGGCGCTGCGCATGTGATCGCCGACATTGGCGCCGAGGAAGAGAAGTTTTTCCCGCGGTTCGGTGGGGGTGAAGGCGGCACGCAGGAGGCGCAGCCGGTCGTCCGCCAGGCGTTCGACGACGCCGGCGCGCTCGAGTTCCTCGATGACGGTGCGGGCCCGCACGTCGACCTTGGCGGCCCGAAGGAGGGCATCGAAACCGGGGTCGTCGCCCTCGCCGCGGGTCGTCAGGGGCAGGGGGTCGCCGTCCGGACCGCGGAAGGCGGCAGCTGAGACCCAGGTGCCGACCACGCGCGCGGCGGCATTGACGCCCGCCATCCGGTCGCGCGGTTCGGTTGCGTCGGGGCGCGTGGCGATTTCGCGCAGCCGCTTGACCTCGCGGCGGTTGATACCGGTGACGACGCTGATCTGGCTGTCGGTAGGGGCTTCATCGCCCTCGTGCCCGCGCAGCGCCTCGTCAACATAGACGCGCTTGAGAAGATCGCGAAACGCAATATAGCCCAGCCCCCGCCGCATGAGATAGGCGACAAGGGGACGCAGCAGCCGGCGCAGCATGTGTTCGATATCAGATTCCATTTCTGCCCGTCCGTCGCATACCTGTCGGTTAGCGGATCCGGCGTCCCGACGAGTCAAGCTGTGTGATAATATCCCACATAATGCAAGATGTGAAAATTGCAATTCCATGACAGCGGTGGGGCGCCTTGGATCGCCATATTCCGCTATGTTAATGGAACTGCGTGGCAGGGGAGGCATGATGAACACCCGGGGCGGCGCGCGCGCGAAAAGCATGGGCAGGAGCGTTGTGTTGCCTGCGCTGGCCGTCCTCGCGATGGTGCAGTGGCCGATTCCGGTGCGTGCGGCATCTCCGGCCGGATTCACCATCGGACTTGAGCCGTCCTATTTCACCGGGCGGTTCGGCACCAGGCACGCGATCCGCATTTACGATCTGCCGCTGTCAATTACCTATCGCCATCGAAACCTTCGATTACGGGTCGAGCTTCCCTACATTGCGGTCGCTGGCGCCGGCATCGTGGCCGGGCAGTCCATTATCGCCAGCGCCGGGTCCGGCGCGGTGCGCCACGGGCCGGGCGACATGTGGCTCAAGGCGGAGTATCGGCTCGATCGGGCGCGGGGTGCCCGGCCGTCGTTCGAGCCGTATGTGAAGGTCAAGGTGCCGGTAGCTTCCTATGCCAAGGGGTTGGGGACCGGCCGCTTCGACGAGGAAGCCGGCCTGCGGATGGTCTGGCGGGCCGGTGCGAGGGTGTTTCCCTACCTGCAACTGGGCTACCGCATCGTCGGCCGGCTGCCGGCTCTTCACCTGCAGAACGTGGTGACGTTCGAGCCGGGTGTGGCCGTGGCCGTGGCGCCGCGCCAGTTCGTCAGCGTGATCGTCATCGGCCACACGCCGATCCAGAAACGTCGGACTGCGGTGGCTTCTGCCATACTGGCGTATAACGTGCGGATGAATTTCCGTTGGGAATTGCAGGTTTATGCGACTCGCGGACTGACCTCGCAAAGCGCGGCGTTTGGTGCCGGCTTCGGCGTGATGGCGCATTTCTGAAGCGTTTTCAATAGCTTGTAAAACTTGATCGAACGGAGCCTGGGGCTGACGCATGCGCCCGGCGCGCCTCATTGCGCACGATCACGCTTGCTTTACTCCTTGACCGTGGAACTTTCTCCCACAATAATTCGCTCTGAGGCCGGCGGAAAGGAGCCCGAAATGCGTGACGTTCAGGTTGTCGAGCTGGACAATGGGTCGGGGGTCGCGGGGGCGCTCTGGCGGCAGGCGGGGGCGCAGGGGAGCGAACTGCGGGATGTGGAGGCGGCCGGCCGGGGGGAGCCGGCACCTGCCGAGCGCCGTCACCAGGGCAGTGCTCGCATGGCTAGGCTGCGCCCGCTCATTCCGTGTGGCGGGCGGGTCGGACCGGCAGTGGTTTTCCTGTATTCCCACGATACGTTCGGCCTCGGGCATCTGCGGCGGAACCTCGCGATCGCCGAGCGCCTGTTGGAGGCCGGGCAATTCTCGGTCCATCTGCTGACCGGCTCGCCGGTCATCGCCCAGTGGCGGCTGCCGCCGGGCCTGCATGTGCATCCGCTGCCACCGGTGGTGAAGACGGGGGCGGAAACCTATGCGGCTCGCGAGGCCGGGCACAGTTTCGGGTTGGTCAAGGGCTATCGCGCCGCGCTGATCCTCACGCTCGCGCTGCGCTACCGGCCGGATATTTTCTTGGTCGACCACGCGCCGGCGGGGATGAACGGGGAAATCCTGCCCACGCTCGCGATGATGCGCCGCGACCTGCCGAACACGCGGGTGATGCTCGGGCTGCGCGACATTCTTGACAGTCCGGACACGGTGCGCGCGACCTGGACCGAACAGGAGATCCGGCCCCTGCTCGAGCAGGCGTATGATGACATCCTCGTCTATGGGTCGCGCAAGCTGTTCGATGTCGTCGATGCCTACGGAATCTCAGGCGAGGCGGCCGCGCGGGTGCGCTATTGCGGCCATGTCGTCGCGGCCGATCTGCTGCGGCCGGATGCGGAGGGAGGGACCCCATGCTGGTCCGCCGCGCGGGCCGCGGGGCGTAAGGTCGTGCTGGTGACGGCCGGCGGCGGCGGTGACGGGTTCGCGCTGATGGAGGCCTATCTGCGCGGCCTGTCGCGTATGGCGCCGGGCGCCTGCCACTCGGTCATCGTCACCGGTCCGCTGATGTCGGCCGACCAGCGCGCGGCGCTGACCGCCGCCGCGGCGGGGCGGGAGGACGTCGATCTCGTCGACTACATTACTGATCCGCTGCCGAGCCTGCGCGCCGCCGATCTCGTGATCGCGATGGCGGGTTACAATACCAGCGCCGAGCTGATCGCCGCGCGCAAGCGGGCGATCCTGGTGCCGCGGCCGGCGCCGCGGGCGGAGCAGCTTCTGCGGGCGCATCTGCTTGCCCGTCTCGGCCTCGTGCGCGCCATCGAGCAGGGGCCGGATCTCGCCGACCGTCTCGCGCGGGAGATTCCGGCCGCCCTCGCCGCGCCGCCGCCTTCGCCCGTTACCTGGGCGCAACTCGACCTCAACGGCGCCGAACGCGTTGCCGCCCATCTTGCAACCGCCATCGAGGTGCGTTCGGCCGCCTCCGGCCTTGCCGGGGAGTTTGCCTGATGCCGGCCTTTGCCTATCTCGATATCGCCGGAGAACCGGACCTCGCGGATGCGCCGATCGCTTATGTCATGAAGCGTTATCCGCGCCTGACCGAGACCTTCATTCTCAACGAGATCCGCGCAATGGAGCGGCTCGGGACAAAGCTGCACATCGTCTCGCTGCTGCCGCCGGAGCCGCCGCCGCATCATCCGATGGTCGCCGAGGTGGAGGCGCCGTTGCATCCGGTGCCGGCGGCAAGCGAGAGGGCGGGCCGGCGGGCGATCGCCGGCGCCCATACCCGCGCCATCGCCGCCGCACCGCTGCGCTATCTCGGCGCCGTCGCGCGCGCCGCGCTGTGGTGTGCGCGGTCGCCCTCACCGCTTTCGGTCTGGAAGCAGTTCCTGCGCGGCGGCGTGATCGCGACCCTGTGCCGGACCCACGGCATCCGCCATATCCACGCCCATTTCGCCAATGCGCCGGCGGCCTCGGCCTGGTTTGCCAGCATGATGACCGGGCTGCCGTTCAGCTTCACGGCGCATGCCAAGGATCTCTATCTCACGCCGCCGCACGTGATCCGCAAGCGCGGTCAGGCCGCGCGCTTCGTGGCCACCTGCACCGGCTACAACGTGCGGTATCTGGCCTCGCTGCTCGGCGACCAGGCCGACAAGATCCATCTCGTCTATCACGGCATCGATCTCGGCCTGTTCGGCGCGCGCAAGATCGCCGAGGCGAAGTCGCCAGAAGGCCGGCTGATTCTCTCGGTGGGCCGGCTCGTGCCCAAGAAGGGCCATGATGACCTGATCGCCGCCTGTGCCCTGCTGCGCGAGCGCGGGATGGCGTTCCGCTGCCGGATCGTTGGCGAGGGGCCGCTGCGGGCGGCGTTGCAGGCGCAGATCTCGGCGAGCGGGCTGGAGGGCATTGTCACGCTCGACGGCGCAATGACCCATGCCGACCTGATCGCGCTTTACGGCACCGCCGATGCGTTCGCGCTGGCGCCGCGCATTACCGAGGATGGCGACCGGGACGGGATTCCGAACGTGATTGCCGAGGCGATGGCGATCGGCGTGCCGGTGGTCTCGACCAGCGTATCGGGAATTCCCGAACTGGTGCGCGACGGCGAGACCGGGCGGCTCGTGCCGCCGCGTGATCCCGCGGCGCTGGCCGAGGCGATTGAGGCGACGCTGGCCGATCGCGCGCAGGCGCGGCGCCTGGCGGCGGCGGGGCGGGCGCGGCTGGAGGGCGAGTTCGACCTGTGGAAGACGACGCGCCGACTGCACGCGCTGTTCGGCTGCGCGGACTGCGAGGATACGCCGCCGGAAGGCGGTTCGCGGTTCCGCGCCGAGAGTCTGGCGGCACAGCCCTCCTTGGCGGAGGTCGCGCCATGAAGATCCTGTATCTCAATCTTGACCGCGGCATTCCGGTCGAGGGTGACAAGGGCGCCTCGGTGCATGTGCGCGAATTCGTCACCGCGGCGGCGGCGCTCGGCCACGAGGTGACGCTCGCCTGCACCACGCGTGGTTCGGGCAACCCGCCGCCGCCGGCGCGCATCCTGCAATTCGGCGCGCCGCCGGCCGACATGTCGATCGGCAACGAGATCGAGCGGCGCGAGCGCGTGCGCATCGAGCACGACTGGTCCGTCGCCGACCGGATCTGCGCGACGCTCGCCCGCCTCGGCATCGAGCCGGATCTCGTCTACGAGCGGCATGCGCTGTTCCATCGTGCGGGCACCGCCATCGCCGCGCGGTTCGGTGTGCCGCGTATTCTCGAGGTGAATGCGCCGCTGGTCGAGGAGCAGCGGCGGTTCCGCGGCCTGTATCTCGTCGATGAGGCGCTGGAGGCCGAGGAAGACTCGTATCGCGGGGCCGATGCGGTCATCGCCGTCTCACGGCAGGTGGCGGCGCATGTCGCCGGCGTGATCGGCCGGACGGATCGCATTCATGTCGTGCCGAACGGGGTCGATCTGGCGCGGTTCGCCAATGTCGATGCTGCCGGGGCGGTGATCCGTGCCCGGCTCGGGCTCGCCGGCCGGCGGATTGCCGGCTTCATCGGCAGTTTCAAGACCTGGCATGGCGTGCCGTTCCTGCTCGAGGCGATCGCCGCCGCCGCGGCGTGGCATCCGGACCTGCATCTTCTTGCGGTGGGGGACGGGCCGGAGCGCGAGGCGGTCGCGGCACGTGTGGCGAAACTCGGGCTCGCCGACCGGGTGTCGCTGCCGGGACGTATCCCGCATGGCGAGATTCCCGGTTGGCTCGGGGCAATGGATTTCACCGTCGCCCCCTATCTGCCGCAGCCGGATTTCTATTTCTCGCCGCTGAAGATTTTTGAATCGCTGGCGGCTGGGCGCGCGGTGGTCGCGCCGGAGA
This sequence comes from Pseudomonadota bacterium, assembly GCA_021805485.1. The sequence goes on along the minus strand of JAJZFF010000215.1, from coordinate 1,286 downwards.
TCGGCGAGATCGATGGCATCGTCGCCCATGGCGAAACCGGGCTGCTCTATCCGGCCGGCGATGCCGTGGCGCTGCAGGCGGCGCTATCGCGCCTGCTGGCCGATCAGGCCGCCTGCCAGACGATGGGATGGCATGGCCGGCAACGGTTGGTCGGGCGCGACTGGCGCGACGTGGTGCGGCTCTGCCTCGCTCTCGCGCTGGTCCGGCTCCCCGCATGACCGGGCCGGGCGGGGCCTGGCTCCGCGCCTATCTCCGCTCGGAATGGCGGGCCCTTTCGGCCGGTGCGGCGGTGATGGCGGCGCGCGCCGGTGTCCTGCTGATGCTGCCCTGGCCGCTGAAATTCATCATCGACAACGTGATCTTCCAGCGCCGCCTCGCCCCCTGGCTGCACGGGGTTCTGCCCGATCCGCTCACCCAGCGGATGGCGCTGCTCGACACGCTCGGCCTTGCCATGTTCGGGCTCGGCATCGCCGATGCGTTGCTGGTCTATCTCGGCAACCGGCTGTTTCTCGATGCGGGGCAGCGGATCGTCTTCGCCATCCGCGCCGACCTGTTCGCGCATCTCCAGCGCCTGTCACTCGCCTTTCACCGCCGCCAGCGCGCCGGCGAACTGATGGCGCGGCTGACCGGCGATGTGCGCCAGTTGCAGGATTTCATCACGGCGGTGGGGATCGACCTGCTGCCGCACGGGCTGACCATTCTCGGCATGGCGACGGTGATGCTGCTGATCGACTGGCGCTATGCGCTGATCGCGCTGTCGGTCGCGCCGCTGCTGTTCTGGATCGCGCGAATCTACACGGCGCGACTGCGTCACGCGCTCCGACAGGTTCGGCGGCACGAGACGACGCTGAGCGGGGTGATGCAGGAAATCCTCGGCAGCGTGCAGGTGGTGCAGGCCTTCGGCCGCGAACCGCACGAGGACGGGCGGTTCGGCGCCCATGCCGGGCGCAGCCTCGAAGCCGGGCTGCACGCCAGCGCGGTGCAGGCGCAGTTCAGCCCGGTGATGAACCTCGCCATCGCGGTCGCGACCGGGGCGATCGCCTGGTATGGCGCAGCGACGGTGATTCGCGGCGCGCTGACGCCGGGGGAATTGCTGATCTTCCTCGCCTATCTGCGCGGCATCGCCACCCCGGCGCGGCAGCTCGCCAAGACCGGGCGGGTGTTCGGCCGGGCATCCGTCGCGATCGAGCGGATCGGCGAATATCGGGCTGAGCAGTCGAGCGTGGCCGAGGCGCAGGATGCGCTTCCCTTCGCCGGACGGGCGACGCGGGTGGAATTCCGCGAGG
>JAJZFF010000129.1 GCA_021805485.1 Pseudomonadota bacterium | reverse complement strand
AACCGGAAGGTGCTCGCCTATGTTCGGGAATGGACCGATCAGGACGGAGGCGAAGAAACGATACTCTGCGTCTACAATCTCGCCCGCACGGCCCAGGCCGTCGAACTCGACCTCGCGGCCTTCGATGGCCGGATCCCGCTCGACCTCATCGGCGGCGCGCCGTTCCCGCCGGTGGGCCAGCTTCCGTATATGCTGACCCTGCCGCCGTTTTCATTCTACTGGTTCAGCCTGACAACCGAAGCCGCGATGCCCGGCTGGCGCATCCAGCCATCCGAGCCGCTGCCCGATTACATAACCCTCGTCATGCGGCTCGGCCTGTCCGACCTCGTTGCCGTCGACGGCCGGCAGAGTCTCGAGGCCGAAATTCTGCCGCCCTATCTCCAGCGCCGGCGCTGGTTCGCCGCGAAGGATAGACATATACAATCCGTAACGATCGCGAATGCGCATATGCTCGGAACGGCTGAGGACGATTTCCTGCTCTGCGAAATCAATGTCGAGCTCGCGGGCGAGGGGAAGCGGGATGTGTATCTCCTGCCGCTCGCCGTGGTCTGGGATGACGGTCCGGTTGCAAGTATCGTTCAGCAGCTCGCATTGGCCCGCATTCGTCGGCATCGCCGGGTTGGCTATCTGACGGACGCCTTCGCGGTCGACCGCTTTTGCCGCGACATCATCGACAGGTTGCGGACAAAGGCCTGCATTTCCCTCGATTCCGGAAGGCTCAGCTACGAGCCCACCGCACTGATCGATGCCGTGCCCCCTCTCGATGATGCGGAGATCCGCCGCTTTTCCGCCGAACAATCCAACAGTTCCCTGATCGTCGGCGATGCCGCGGTCATGAAGATCCTGCGGCGGACGGAGCGCGGAATTCATCCCGAGACGGAAATGAGCCGCTTCCTGACCGACGCGTCCTTTGCGAACATTCCCGCATTGCTCGGCGAAGTCGTGCGACTTGAACCGGATGGCACACGTTGCACGCTCATCGTTGTCCAGCAGTTTGTCCGCAACCAGGGCGATGCCTGGCAGTGGACGCTGGATGTCCTGAAGCGAGCGGTTGACAGCGCAATTCACACGGAACTCGACGAACCCGGCGGAATTGATCCGCTCTCCGGCTATCTCTCCTTCGTGTCGGTGATCGGACGACGCCTCGCGGAGATGCACTCGGTCCTTGCACAGTTCGGCACAGGTCCCGATTTCGTTCCCGAGGAAGTCGGCGAGGCCGAGATTGCGGCATGGGCGGAAGCCGCGCGAAGCCAGCTGGAAGCCGCCATTTCGGTGGCCGGGCAGATGACCGACAAGATCGGGCCGGATACGCAAGACCTGATCCGGCGCCTGCGCGATGGGCGGGCGGCGATCGAAACCCGCTTGCCGCACCTTGCCGAGGCTGGAAGCGGAACCTTGCTGACCCGGGTGCATGGCGACTTTCATCTCGGCCAGGTTCTGGTCGCGCAGGGGGATGCGTTCATCATCGATTTCGAAGGCGAACCCCTCAAGCCCCTTGCCGAGCGACGGAAGAAATCCTCCCCCTTGCGCGATGTCGCGGGGCTGTTGCGATCCCTCGATTACGCGGCCGCAACCGTCGAACGCGCGGCATTCGCGGCCAGCGAACGCGGCGAAGACCGCCAGCAGGCCATGATTGCGCGCTTTCGCGGCGAGGCGGCCGCGGCATTCACCGAGGCCTACCGTGCGGTCGCGCTGGCGGCCCCCCGGCCATGGATCACGGACGACGCATGGCACGACATCCTCACGCTGTTCACGATCGAGAAGGCCGCGTACGAGATCTGTTACGAGGCGGCAAATCGCCCCGGCTGGATCGACATTCCGCTGAGCGGACTGGTCCGGATCCATGAGCGGGACACGGGAGGCAGGGATGCCGGCATCGGCTGACGAAACGCTGGACGCGCTTGCCGCCGGAACCCATTCCGACCCGTTCGGCGTGCTCGGGCTCTGCCAGGGGCCCCTGGGAACGTTCGTCCGGACGATCCAGCCTGGAGCAGGCGGCGTCACGCTTCTCTGCGGAACGGGTCTGGAACTGCCCATGACCCGCGTGCATCCCGCCGGCATTTTCGAAAGCGAGCCGGTCGAGGTGGCGTCCTACCGCCTCAGGGTCGATTGGGGCATCTCCAGTCAGGAGATCGACGATCCCTACCGCTACGGCCCGCTGCTCGGCGACGATGAGATCCGCTCTCTCGCCGAGGGACGGATGCTGCTTCTGGCTGAATGTCTCGGCGCCATTCCTGCCGCGATCGACGGCGCGGAGGGCGTGCGCTTCGCGGTCTGGGCGCCGAATGCGCGGCGGGTTTCGGTGGTCGGGGCTTTCAACGGCTGGGACGGCCGGCGCCACCCGATGCGGTTCCGGCACGATGCCGGCGTCTGGGAACTCTTCATTCCGGAGCTTTCTGCCGGGACTCTCTACAAGTTCGAGATTCTCCAGAAATCCGGCGAGATCCATCAGAAGTCGGACCCCGTTGCGCGTCAGGTCGAGGGACCTCCGGCAACCGCATCGATCGTAGCACCGGCCGCTGCGTTTCGATGGCGGGATGGCGCCTGGTGCGCCGCGCGCGAGGCCCGGTCTGACAGGCCGTTATCGATCTACGAAGTCCATGCCCCCTCATGGCGCCGGCACGCGGACGGCCGCCCCCTGCTCTGGCGCGAACTGGCCGACACGCTGATCCCCTATGCGCGCGATCTCGGCTTTACCCATATCGAATTCCTGCCTCTGACGGCCCACCCTTTCGGAGGGTCGTGGGGCTACCAGCCGCTGTCGCAATTCGCGCCGATCCCCGCCCTTGGCACGCCAGAAGAACTGGCGGACTTCGTCGATCGCTGTCATGCGGCGGGTCTCGGCGTCATTCTCGATTGGGTGCCCGGACATTTCCCGACCGACGCACACGGACTCGTCCGGTTTGACGGAACGGCACTCTATGAACATGAAGACCCCAGAGAGGGATTCCATCAGGACTGGAATACGCTGATCTACAATCTCGGCCGGAATGAAGTAAAGAATTTCCTGATTGCCAGCGCGTTGTTCTGGCTTGAGACATTTCATTTCGACGGCCTTCGTGTCGATGCGGTGGCATCCATGCTGTACCGCGATTACTCGCGCCGGCCGGGCGAGTGGATACCGAACCGTCACGGTGGGCGGGAGAATCTCGAAGCCGTCGCCTTCCTCAGGGAACTTTCGGCCGCCGTCGCTGAAAATGCCCCTGGTGCAATGCTGATCGCCGAGGAATCGACGGCCTGGCCGGGTGTCAGCCGTCCTGTCGGGCAGGGCGGCCTCGGCTTCACCCATAAGTGGAACATGGGGTGGATGCATGACACGCTGCGTTATATCGAGCACGATCCGGTCCATCGAAAATTCTGTCACCATGACATGACCTTTGGTCTCGTATACGCGTTTTCCGAGCGCTTCGTGCTGCCGATCTCGCATGACGAAGTCGTGCACGGAAAGCGGTCCCTGTTCGGAAAGATGCCCGGTGACACCTGGCAGCGCCTGGCCAACCTCCGGCTCTATTTCGCGTTCATGTGGACCCAGCCTGGCAAGAAGCTGTTGTTCATGGGGCAGGAATTCGGCCAGAGCGCGGAATGGAACCACGATACCGAATTGAACTGGCTGGAGGCGGCAAGGCCGGAACACGCAGCCCTGCGCCTGCTGCTGCGCGACCTGAACCATCTCTATCGCGACGAACCCTCGCTGTCCTGCACGGATTTCGATCCCGAGGGCTTTCGCTGGGTGGTCGAGGATGACGCGGATCAAAGCGTCCTCGCCTGGCTGCGGCATGTTCGTCATGACCGGAATATCCTTCTGGTCGCATGCAATTTCACGCCGGTCCCGCGTGAGCGATACCGTGTGGGCGTGCCGCTGGCGGGGCGCTGGCGCGAAGTCCTGAACACCGACGCCGTGGAGTATGGCGGGAGCGGCCTCGGCAATCTTGGCGCGATCGACAGCGACGATCATCCCGCGCACGGCTTTGCGCAGTCCCTGTCCCTGACGCTGCCTCCGCTGGGCGCGCTGATCCTGCGTTCGGAGATTTGATGGCCAGCCTGCCGAAATGCATGACGGCGGGGCGGTCCGATCCGCTGGGCGCGACCTGGGACGGGTTCGGGGTCAATTTCGCGGTGTTCTCGGCCAATGCCGACCGGATCGAATTATGCGTGTTCGACCGGAGCGGCCGTCGCGAGATCGCGCGCTATGACCTGCCGGAATGCACCGACGAGGTCTTCCACGGCTATCTGCCCGATGCCCTGCCCGGCCTCGTCTACGGATACCGCGCCCATGGTCCGTATCAGCCCGAACAGGGCCATCGGTTCAACCCGAACAAGCTGCTGCTCGATCCCTACGCGCGCGCCCTGGTCGGCGATGTGCGCTGGTCCGACACGTTGTTCGGCTACCGGGTTGGAGCCACGCGCGCCGACCTTTCATTCGATCGCCGCGATTCGGCCCAGGCGGTGCCCAAGGCGGTCGTCCTCACCGATGACGCAACCTGGGGCGATGATCGCAGGCCGCTTCGCGGTTGGGCGGAGACCGTCATCTACGAGGCGCATATACGCGGCCTGACGCGCCGGCGTGGCGACCTTCCGGAGGACAGGCGCGGCACCTTCGCCGCGCTGCGCGATCCGCGCATGATCGACCATCTCGTCAGGCTCGGGATTACCGCGATCGAGCTTCTCCCTGTTCACGCCTTCCTCCAGGACAGGTTTCTCGTCGAGCGGCGACTCTCGAATTACTGGGGCTATTCGACGCTTGCCTTCTTCGCGCCGGAGCGGCGCTACTTCGCCGAGCCGGACGACCCGGATGACGAGTTGCGCGCCACGGTCCGGCGCCTGCATGAAGCCGGGATCGAGATCATCCTCGATGTCGTCTACAATCATACATGCGAGGGGGATGAGAGCGGGCCCACGCTTTCCTGGCGCGGGTTGGACAATGCCAGCTATTACCGATTGATGCCCGACCAGCGACGTCGCTGCGTCAACCACACGGGTTGCGGAAATACGGTCAACATCGCCCATCCGCGCGTGCTGCAGATGGTGACCGACAGTCTGCGCCATTGGGCAACACGGTTCCGGGTCGACGGATTCAGGTTCGATCTGGCAACGACGCTCGGTCGTGAAGCGAGCGATTTCGATCCTTCCGCCGGCTTCTTCGATGCCATCCGGCAGGATCCCGTGCTCTCCGGTCTCAAGCTGATCGCCGAGCCGTGGGATCTCGGGCCCGGCGGTTATCAGCTTGGCAATTATCCGCCCGGCTTCGGCGAATGGAACGCGGCGTTCAGAGACGGCGCGCGGCGGTTCTGGCGTGGCGATCCGGGGCAGAGGCCGGAAATCGCGCGCCGGCTGATGGGCTCGCCCGAGCTGTTCGACCGCCGGCGCCGGCGTCCCTCCGCCTCGGTCAATTTCGTCACGGCGCATGATGGCTTCACGCTGCGCGATCTCGTATCGTATTCGGAACGGCATAATTCCGCCAACGGCGAAGACAACCGCGACGGTTCCGCGGACAACGCCTCCTCGAACTGGGGCGTCGAAGGCGAGACCGCGGATAGCGCGATCAACACCCTGCGCGATCGCGTGCGCCGGGCGCTGCTGGCGACGCTGTTTGCGTCATACGGCACGCCGATGCTGCTGGCGGGCGACGAGATCAACCGCACGCAGCAAGGAAACAACAACGGCTATTGTCAGGACAACGAGCTTTCCTGGCTCGACTGGACCGCGCTCGACGATGAGTCCGGCGCCGGCATGCTCGGCTTCGTCACCGCGCTGGCCACCGTGCGTCGCCGCTATCCCAGCTTGCGCAGCGCCGTCTTTCTCCACGGTATCGGGATGATTGCGGACGATCTGCCGGATACCGCCTGGTTCGACGAGGCCGGAAACCCTCTCGACAGTCACGCCTGGTCGGATGCCGCCGCGCGTCTGCTGGTGCTGCGGCGCGCCACCGCATGCGAGGGACGAGCCGAGGCAACCCTGCTGCTGCTGAATGCCTCCGAGGATGACAGGGTCTTTACCCTGCCCGCGCCGGCGTTCGCGTGGATCGTCGAAATCGACACCGCCCGGGCGGAGCAGCCTCGCCGCGCGGTTGACGGCCCGTCTCTCACCGTCGCCGCGCGCTCGATGATGATTCTCGGCGCGGAACTGGCGCCGCCGGCGGCATGAGCGGAACGGCACTGCACGCGCTCGCCGAGCGGGCGGGCCTGGAGGTGGTCTGGCAGGACGTCTCGGGTGTCCGCCACACCGTCTCGCCGGCAACCCTTCGCGCGATCCTCGTCTGCCTCGGCCTCGATGCGACCAGTGAGGCGGCGTGCCGCGAAACCATCGTCCGGCTCGACGATGAGGACCGCGACACGTCCCCCCTGCTCGCCGTGACCGAAGGGGACGCGGCATCACTCGCTTCCCTCCGCGGTCCTGCGGTCATCCATCTCGAGGACGGGCGCCGGCTGGATGTCGCGCCCGGCCCGGAGACCGGCGGAACCGTCACGCTGCCCGGCACCCTGCCACCGGGCTATCACCGTCTGGAAACCGCCTCAGGCGTCCGCACGCTGGCGATCGCGCCCCGGCGCGCCCATACCGTGGCCGATGCGCTCGCCGCCGGCGGAAAGCACGGAAAAGCATGGGGACTTGCCGTCCAGCTCTATGGCCTGAGGCGCGATGGCGATTGCGGGAACGGCGATTTCGCGGCCCTGGCCGACCTTGCCGGACCCGCCGGCCGCCTCGGTGCCGATGCCCTGGCGATCAGCCCGGTTCATGCCCTGCACGCCGCCGCGCCGGATCAGTACAGCCCCTATGCGCCGTCGAGCCGCCTTGCCCTGAATCCGGCCTATGCGCCGCTCGATTGCGGCGAGGTGGCGGATGCCGGGCTGATCGACTGGCCCAGGGCGCTTTCCCGCCGCGCGGCGCTGCTGCGCGCGGCGTTCGCGGCCGGGCGCGACGATCCGGCATTCCGCGCCTTCCGCGACGATGCGCCGGCCGGCACCCGGCAATACGCATTGTTCGAAGCCCTCGTCGCCGAACGCGTCACCCGGGGCGAGGGGCGCGACTGGCGCGGCTGGCCCGCCTCGTGGCGCGATCCCGCCAGCGCGGATGTCGCCGCGGCGGCGCAGCGCCTCGACGATGAGGTTTCGTTCCATCTCTACGCCCAGTTCCGCGCCCGCCAGGGTCTGGAAATGGCCCAGCGCTCGGCGCGCGCGGCCGGCATGGCGATCGGCCTCATCGCCGATCTCGCGGTCGGCGCCGATCCCGCCGGCTGCGATGCCTGGGCGCGGCCGGGCGAGATGCTGCGCGGCGTCTCGGTCGGCGCGC